>CABUAP010000084.1 GCA_902489675.1 uncultured Azospirillum sp.
ATATTGCTATTTATTATTTGCAGCGGTTTGATTCTTCCGCCGATAACCTGCGTCAGGTTCTAAACCGCCGGGTTTTTGACTATGCGCGGGAAAATCCGGATTTTGACCGGCGGCAGGCGGCCGGTTGGATTGAGGAACTTCTCGAAACCTTTGTCCGCATCGGCTATTTGAATGATGACCGTTATGCCGAAAGCAAAATCTCTTCTTATCTGGCGGCGGGCAAACCCGAACGCTACATTCGGCAAAAAATGAAGCAAAAAGGGGTGGAAGACGCCGTAACCGATCGGATTTTGGCGGCAGCGGAGATTGATGAAGGGCTGGCGGCCGAAAATTTTGCCCGTAAAAAGAAAATCGGTCCTTTCCGTAAGAGCGAAGACGAACAAAAAGCCTGCCGGCAGAAAGATCTGGCAGCTATGGTTCGCGCCGGTTTTGATTATGAAACGGCCAAAAATGTGATCGGTGGCGAATTTTTTGATGAGGGTATATAAAGTATTTGTAAATTTTGTTTTCTTACGCTAAAATAAAAAGCCGGCCGGAGTAAACAATTGCAGGGGTGAAAATGGCTGCTGACGAAGAAAAAATAGCCGCTCTGAAAGCGATAAGGGACAAAGCCCGTGCTTCTCTTCTGGGAACGGGAGAAGACGGTGCTTTTGCCGTTTGCGATGACAGCGAAGAAGCGGAGGAACTGCGCCGCGCTTACCCTGAACATCATAAGGCGGTGTATCCCCGCGATGACAACTTTGAGCCTAAAGACGATTATGATGATGAAGCCGACGATTATGATGAAGACGAAAATTATCCCGACGAGGATGATGAAGATCGGGATTTTGTAAGAAATCGGGAAGATGACGATTATGCGGATGATCGGGATGATGAGTACGATGAACCGGAGGATGATGAAGATCGCCGCGACGATGATGACGAAGATTATATGGATGAAGACGATCCGGATGATGATTTTATTGTCGATGATGATGCGGATGAAGACGAGAACGATGATGACCTGCCGCTGCCGCCCGATGACGATGATGATCCCGATCCGTGGCACGCCGTTTACCGCACGCCGGAAGACGATCTGCCGATTTTGAATATTGAATTTAACGGCAAAAACTTGGAAAATGGCGAATTTGATCACGAAGATCTGTCAAACGCCAACTTTTCGGCCGCTAATTTGTCCGGGGTTAATTTTTCCGGTTCCAACTTGCGAGGGGCGGATTTTTCCGGTGCCAACCTGACCAATACCAATCTTTCCGATGCCGATTTGACCGGCGCGGTATTTGCCGGTGCCCAGCTGATCGGAACCAATTTTACCGGCGCAATTATGAACAATGTGGTGCTGACCGATGTCTATTTTCAAGATGCCATTTTGCTTGATATCACAATTGATGACATCAGTTTGGAAGAACTGCAGGAGTTGGTTGAATATCTGGCGCAGTATTATCCGCACAAATTGAACCTGAGCCGCATCAATTTGACGATGCTCGATTTGCGCAAGATTGACCTGAGCAAGGTCAACCTCCGCGGCGTAGATTTTACCGGTGTTGATTTTACCGGCATCAATATCATGGAACTGGATTTGAGCGAGTGCATCATCACCCCCGAGCAAATTGCTCAGGCGCTCGGGCGTGTGCCGACGGCCATGGAGTTAAAAAAGATTCTGGCGCCCAAGAAAAAAGCGCGCAAGGCCGGCAAGGGTATAGATTTTACCGATTTCTTTTTGAATGATGCCCGCAATTTCGGTGTTTATAATGTTTCGGGCTTCAAAGGGATGGATGTCGATAATCTGGTCAAATTCGGCAAAAAGGTGTTTAAGCACAAAGAAAAGGCGCCGGTTAAAGACGAGGAGGCTCTGGAGCACATCCGCCAGCAAAACAAAGCCAATAAGGAAGAGCTGCGCGGTGTGATTGAGGAGCGAAAACGCCGGGTTCTCGAGAATAAGCGCCGGCAGAAAGATAATCCCGAAATTTTTAACGGCCGTGACCGCGGCGGATATCAGCGATAGGGACAATGATGGAAGATACGCTGTTTTCTCAAAAAGTAAAACGCCCGCTGGCCGACCGCCTGCGTCCGCAAAACCTGAGCGAAGTGGTCGGGCAGGATCATGTCGTAGGCGCGGATGCGCCGCTCGGACGGATGGTCAGATCCGGCAAAATCACCTCTTTTATCTTGTGGGGGCCGCCCGGCTGCGGCAAAACCACCATTGCCCGGTTGATCGCCGAACATACCAACTTGTATTTTGAGCAGATTTCCGCCGTTTTTTCCGGCGTGGCCGATTTGAAACGGGTTTTCCAATATGCGCAGGAACGCCGCGCCAACCAAGGCAAAGGAACGCTTTTGTTTGTGGACGAAATCCATCGCTTTAACAAATCGCAGCAGGATGGTTTTCTGCCCTATGTGGAAGACGGTACCATTATTCTGGTCGGTGCCACCACCGAAAACCCGTCGTTTGAACTGAACGCGGCGCTTTTGTCCCGCTGTCAGGTTTTTGTCCTGAACCGGCTCAATTCCGACAATTTTGAGGAGCTTTTGCGCCGTGCGGAGAAAGAAACCGGTCGCAAACTGCCGGTTGACAGCGAGGCGCGCGAGCTGATGAAAGATACTGCCGACGGCGACGGGCGCTATATTCTCAATTTGGCGGAAAGTGTGCTGAACTATGCCAAAGAAGGTGAAATTTTTGATAAAGACAATCTGCTTAAAATCATCCGTTCGCGGGCGCCGGTCTATGACAAAGGGCGCGATGGTCACTATAATCTGATTTCTGCCGTGCACAAGTCTTTGCGCGGTTCCGACGTTGATGCCGCCCTTTACTGGGTGGCACGGATGGTGGCGGCCGGCGAAGATCCGAAATATATTTTCCGTCGGCTGACCCGTTTTGCGGTGGAAGATGTATCGATGGCCGATCCCAATGCCGTGACCCAGGCGATTGCCTGCTGGGATACTTATGAACGGCTGGGATCGCCGGAAGGAGATTTGGCATTGATGCAGCTGACGGTTTATCTGGCCACCGCCCCCAAATCGGCCGGTGTTTACAAAGCAATGCACAAAGCTTTTGATTTGGCCAAAAAGACCGGCTCGCTGATGCCGCCGAAACATATTTTGAATGCGCCGACCAAATTGATGAAAGAACTGGGGTATAATCAGGGCTATGTTTATGATCAGGATCTGGAAGACGGCTTTTCGGGGCAAAATTATTTTCCCGACGGGATCCGCCGGCAGAAGCTTTATTTTCCGGTAGAACGCGGTTTTGAACGTGAGGTAAAAAAACGGGTGGCGTATTTTGATAAACTTCGCTATGAAAAGAACAGGAATAAACAGCAGGAGGAGGAAGAGCAATGATCGAATTGGCCGAAGACGAACAGCAGATTTTTATCGAGCGGATGACAGCTAAGGCTTTGAAAGGAAAAACACCGTCCGAAAATCCAACTTTTTATGCCTTGATCGGCGCGCCGGGATCGGGTAAGTCAACCTTGGCATCAACCATTGATAATGCGGTTGTTATTTCTACCGATTATATTATCGGCGAATATGCGAAAACGATGGGTATTGATATTCGTGAGGATTTTTATGACCGTGAAATCAGCCGCTTTGCCACCAAAGTATCAGGTGAAATTTACAAAGCTGCAGTCAAAAACAGAATGAACATCATTTATGATACTTCGGTACTGCAAAATACGGTTAAAATGTTGGAACGCGTGCCGGATGCCGGTTATCAGACTAAAGTTAAGGTTATGCTGGTTGATGAATATCAGGCGGCGATGAATGTGGTGGAACGCAAAATGGACAATGACGATGCATTCAGCCGCCACCGGCAGTTGCGAGAAAAGTTTGGTTATCCAACGGGTAATCCGCTCGGGGTAAAACCGAGTGTGTCGATGAATGTGTCGGCTGCGGTGGAAGACTTTATCCTACGTGCGGTTGCAAGCGGTTACCCGTTGGAAATTTATGAGTTTGGCAAAAAGGAGCCTTCTTTTAAGACTGGTGATGATTTTGACAAGTTTATCGAAAATTTGGAACTGGCCCCGATGGATAAACACCTTGAACGCTGTGAAAAGCTGAAACGCCGGGCAAATAATGCCGGTCGCGAAGACGACATTTTGGAACTGCTTAATTTGAAACGGGAAATGATGAGAAGAAAATAGATTATGTCTGTAGAATTGATTAAAGTAAAAGAAGCCGATGACGGGATGCGGCTTAACCGTTGGTTTTTGAAATATTATCCGAACTTGACTTTGGGACGGCTGCAAAAGCTGCTGCGCACCAAACAAATCAAAGTGGACGGCAAACGGGCAGAAGCCTCGCTCAAACTTGCCGCCGGGCAGGAAGTGCGGATCCCGCCGCTAAAAGACGGCGAAGCCGAAGCGGAAAAAAGCGCCGAACTGGCTCAAAAGGAAATTGATTTTATCCGCAGTCTGGTGATTTTCAAAGACGACAATGTGATTGCGATCAACAAACCTTCGGGGCTGGCAGTGCAGGGCGGTACCAATACCCATTTTCATGTTGACGGGCTGCTTGACGGATTGAAGTTTGAAAAAGAGGAACGTCCAAAATTAGTGCACCGGATCGATAAAGATACCAGCGGCATCTTGCTGCTGGCGCGCAATCGCAAATATGCAGAGCTGCTGACCAAGGCTTTTCGCGAGCATCATCTGCCCAAGACCTATCTGGCGCTGACGGCAGGTTGTCCGAAGGAAGAGCAGGGGGAAATCAAGGCGCCGCTGCAAAAAATAGGGGAAAAAATGATGGTTAGTCCCGACGGACAAAGCGCCCGCACTCTGTATCGGATGTTGGACAACGTCGGTGACCGTTTTGCTTTGCTGGAGGCCTCGCCGTTGACCGGCCGCACCCATCAGATCCGCGCTCACCTCGAGTCGATCGGCTGCCCGATTGTTGGAGATGACCGTTATTTTGGCCCTGAACGCAAAAAATTTAATTTGTTTGCCGATAAATTGCATTTGCATGCTTATAAAATTGATTTGTCGGCCTTATATAGTAAGAAAACCATAATCACCGCCCCGCTGCCGGCTCATTTCAAAGCCGGTCTGGAGGCGGCCGGGCTTGCTTTCAAAGCCTGAAAATAAATTTTATCATAGATGGAAGGGATAGAAAATGCGTTTTATAAAATGGTTGTTGGGAATTGTTGTGCTGCTGGTCGTCGTGGTTGCAGTCGGCGGATATGTTTTCCTCAAGACGTTTGATTTGAATAAATACAAGTCTTATGCGGAAAAAATTGTTTATGAGCAAACCGGGCGCAAGCTTGCGGTTAAAGGCGATGCTTCCTTAGGCGTTTCGCTGATTCCGACGATCATTATTAATGATGTGGCGCTGTCCAATCCTTCCTGGGCAAAAAATCCGCAGATGGCGGAAATCGGTTCGCTGGAGTTGAAGTTCTCGCTGCTGCCGCTTCTCAAAAAACAGATTGTGGTTGATAAAGCGGTTTTAAATAATACCAAAATTTATTTGGAAACAACCAAAGACGGCAAAAATAACTGGACCTTTGCGCCGGTTAAAACCGCGGAACCGGCTAAAACAGCCTCTTTCTCCGGCGGTTGGCTGATTGCTTCTGCCCATGCCGAAGAAACGGCTCCTGCCACACCGGCGTTTTTAAATACTTTAACCGATATTGTTGCCCGCGAAGTGGCAATAACCGACAGTGAGGTTCAGTATCTGGCCGCCGGAGCCAAGCCGATGAAGCTGGAGATCAACAGTCTGGCTTTTTCGACCGAAGGCATCAATGCGCCGATGAATATCAGCTGGGATTTGGTTTTTGACGGTATGAATATCGCCGGCAAAGGCAACACCGGTTCTCTGGCCGGATTGTTTGACGCGGGCAAAGCCTGGCCGGCCAATGTCGAAGTGGCGGCTTTGAATGTCAAAGCATCGGTGCAGGCCGAACTTTACGACGTGATGA
>CABUAP010000085.1 GCA_902489675.1 uncultured Azospirillum sp.
GTTCCAGTTCGGAAATCAGCTGGGCACGGGTCAGGTACAGATTTTTGTTGATCATTTTAACTTATCCGAAATTAATTGTTGTTTATAATTTACTCCATTGTGGTGGGGAGAAGTCAAGTTTTTTCTGGCGGAGATTTTAAATGTTGAAAAAAATATTGAAAATATCATCGGTTGCCGCGGCGGCGTTGTTTGTGTATCTGGTTTGTTTGTATGCGGTGCAGGATTATCTGATTTTTTATCCGGATAAATTTTATGTCGGTCCGGCCGGCGCCGGCACACCCGAATTTGAGGAAATGCCGTTGACAACGGCCGACGGGCATTTGGTCATGGCTTGGTATGCCAAAGGCGATCCGGATAAACCGGCGATTTTATTTTTTCACGGCAATGCCGGACAGGTTGCGACTTTTGCTCCCCATCTCAGAGCTTATATAGAGGCCGGATATCCGGTGTTGATGCCGGAGTATCGCGGTTTTGCTCACAGCGGCGGCAAGCTGACCGAGGATACGATGTATGCCGATGCCGTTGTTGCTTTTGATTATCTGAAACACAGACTCGGGCATGATAAAGTGGTTGTTTTCGGTTATTCGATGGGAACTGCGCCGGCCTCTGCATTGGCAGGAATGCGGGAGCCGGATGCCGTCATTTTGGCTGCCCCATTCCGTTCACTTTATCGGGAAGTTGCCGATAAACCGGTTCCTTTAGCGCGGCTGGTGGTGAAAAATCATTTGGAATCGGATAAATATATTGCTCGATACGACGGGCCGTTGTTGATTGTCCATGGTTTGGACGATAAGCTGATTCTTCCCCGTCACGGCAAAGAGTTGTTTGCTCTGTCCCCGTCCGAAGATAAAGAGCTGCGTCTGGTAGAAGGCGTTGATCATAATCGGTTGTTTTTTGACGATGCCAACCATCAAATTATGCTGGACTGGCTTGCACGCCGTTATACGGAACCTGCCGGTAAGTAAGTAGACACAGTATCTTCGGATACAAAAAAACTCCCTTGGTACAGGGAGTTTTTTGCAGGATTGATTGGCCGAAACTAGAAAACGTAGCGGATACCGCCGTAGATTTCTTCATTGTGAACTTTACCACGGCCGATTTTGCCCATGTCGTAATAACGGTAACCGACGTCAATATTCAGACGGTTGGTCATTTTGGCAGAGATACCGCCGCCCAAAACCCAAGTAAAGTTGTGTTTCTTATAGCTGTCGCTGCCATCGTCATACGAGAATTTGTATTCCAGATTGGTTACACCGATACCGGCCTGCAAGTAAGGCGTGAACCAAGTATACGGGGAGAAATCGTAGTAAACATTGAACATATAGGAATCGTATTCAAAAGTTCCGGTGCTCTTGGAAACAATCGGATCACGTCCTTCAATCGGAATAATAAGCGTTTCGGAATCTTCGCTCTTGTCACGCCAAATATATTCTACTTCTGCGCGGAAGTATTGGTAACGGTAACCAATGGCGCCGGAAAGCATGAACAGGTTGTCGTCAATTTCCAGACGATCACCGCTGGTGTGTTTGGCACCGATATCCGGTTCGGCGACGCCGCCGCGGATACCGAGATATATACCATCGCATTCGGCCATGGCGTCAGCCGCCGCGACCATCCCCAAAACTATTGCCGATGCTCCGGCCAACATTTTTTTCAACATTCTTAAGATTCCTCTCGTTAAAGCAAAATGAAAATTCTGGTAGGAAGACTACATTATTTTTTTAATTGAATCAAGCTTTTTATATGACGGTGTCCGATTTGGTACAAATTTTGACAAGAACCGCCGTTACGGTAATTTAAGCAGCACAGCTTGCCTTTTCAATATTTTTGTGTTAGTGATGCCGTTATGGCAAAAGAAATAAAAACACATGAAAGTAAAAGAACCGCTTCGGGATTGAATACGCTTTCCTCCGAAACTATGCCGCTTTTGCGGCGGTTGATTGGTAAAAAAGGGATGATGGCGGCCGATATTCTTGCCTTTTGGGAACAAATTGCGGGGGAAGAGCTGGCCGCTTTTACCTTTCCCGAAAAAATCAGTTTTAAAACCGGCGAAAGGCGGGACGGCACTTTGCAGGTGGCGGTTATAAACGGTGCGTTTGCTTTGGAGTTGCAGCATCGGGAACGTTTTGTTTTGGAAAAAGTCAATTCTTTTTTTGGTTACAAAGCCGTGACCAAGCTGAAAATCAGGCAAAGTGCCGGTCTTTCCACGGCCGTGCGGCGGCAATTTAATCAACCGGAACTTAAGAAAACACTTGTAAGCAGCGAAGAACAAAATTATATTGAACAACTGAGCGAAGGGCTGAGTGACAATGAGTTGCACAGCAGTTTGGTTCGTTTGGGAAAAAGCGTATTATCACAAAACCGAAATAAACAGGAGCAGCAATGACTTTTGAAAATGTTATCAAGAAAGTGAGCCAAATATTGGCCGCCGCATTCATATTTTTTATGGCTGACAATTTTTATTTGTCTTGGAAAGGGTTTAATTGGGTGGATGGCAGTTTGGTGCTGGTTCCGTCTGCCGAAGCGGCGGTTCCCGCTGTTAACGGCAGTGTTGTGCCCAGCCGTTTTGATATGAATGCCGTGCACGTTCTCGGCAAGGCCGATGCGCCGGTAACCATTTTTGAGTTTTCTTCTCTCGGATGTTCCCATTGCGCGGATTTTCATTTAAATATGCTGCCGGAATTGAAAAAAGACTACATTGACAGCGGAAAAGTCAAATTGGTTTTTGCCGATTTTCCGATTGATGCAAAATCAATGAAAGCGGCGATGCTGGCACGCTGTATGCCGGCCGATAAGTATTTTGATTTTTTGAGCCTGTTGTTTAAAAAACAGCTGACATGGGGGCTTTCGTTTAAAACCGAAAAACTGCTGATCAGCTATGCCGAACTGGAAGGTATGAGCGCCGAAAAAGCCAAGGCTTGTATGGATGATGACGAAACGGCCAAGGAAATGATGTCGGTTCGCCAAGACGCAATGGAAAAGTTGAAGATTCAGGGAACACCTTCTTTTCTGGTCAGGAGTGCTTTGGGCGAAGAGGTTTTGCCGGGTGTGCCGAGTTATGAAAAACTGCAGGAAGTGTTGAATAAATATCTCGGTGTTAATAAGTAAGTAACCTTTAAGGGGTATGCTGGCCGATGAAAAAAATTCCTGAAGACATCAGGGAACTGGAAAGCAAAATCGCAAATCTGCGGGCAAAAGAAAAACGCCTGCGGGAGCCGGCCGGGACTTCGGAATATGCCGGAGCCGCGGCGATAGGTTTGCGAATCGCTGTTGAGTTGTTGTCGGCAGTGCTGGTCGGCGGCGTTTTGGGATATGTCCTTGACCGCATGGCCGGTACCCGCCCGCTGTTCTTGTCCGTGTTTTTGCTTTTGGGCGGCGCGGCCGGTATCCTGAATGTTTACCGTTTGTCGAAAGCGGAGGAAAAACGGAAAGTTAACAAGGAGTAGGTTAAGTTGTCGAATCCGATGGAACAGTTTGTCATTAAGCCGCTTATTCCGCTTAAGGCCGGTGATGTGGATATTTCGTTTACCAACTCGTCTTTGTTTATGCTGCTTTCGGTCGGAGCGGCAGTATTGTTGTTTTCTTTGTGTTTGCGTCGGCGAACGATTGTTCCCGGATTGGCGCAGTCGCTGCCGGAATATATTTATGTGTTTATCGCTAATTTGATGAAAGAAAACATCGGCCCTCACGGGTTGAAATATTTCAGTTTTATTTTTTCGCTTTTTTTGTTTATTGCATTTGGCAATGTTTTGGGGTTGTTTCCCTATGCCTTTACGTTTACTTCGCACGCTACGGCTGTCGGCACATTGTCGATACTGGCGCTTGTTTTTAACATATGTGTCGGTATCAAAAACCGCGGGTGGGGATATCTGCGCACGTTTATGCCCCAAGGGATTCCGCTGTTGCTGGCGCCGTTGATTGTGCCGATTGAAATGATTTCGATGCTCTCCAAACCTTTTAGTTTGACGGTGCGTTTGGTTGCCAATATGACGGTCGGGCATATTATGCTTAAGATTATCGCCGGTTTTATTGTCAGTTTGGGGGCGCTGGGGCTGATCCCGCTGCTTTTTAATTCCTGCATCATCGTTTTTGAGTTGTTTATTGCGCTTTTGCAGGCTTTTATTTATACGGTACTGAGTTGTATTTATCTGGGGGATGCTTTGCGCAGCCACTAAAAATCAGGATTATTATGAAAAATGGTATTAATTAAATTTGGAAAGGAAAATTAAATGGAACCTTTAGCTTATATCGGCGCTTCTATTTGCGCTTTGTCCATGACCGTTGCCGCGTGGGGTGTGACCAAACTATGGACAACTATTATCACCACCGTCGGTCGCAACCCTCAGGTTAAAAAGGATGTTGATATTTACGGCTGGGCCGGCTTTGCCGCGATTGAAGCTATCGCTTTGTATGCTCTGGTTGTTGCATTGGTTATGCTGACCGGCGGGGAATAAGGTTTGCCGCCGGCGGACAAGATGAGAGTGCCTGGGCATTTTTGTTTTCCGCGAGACAAGCAATGATTATTTTACAGAAAAGGGACGTTTATGCCGCAGCTTGATTTTTCCGTATTTCCGTCACAGGCCTTTTGGCTGTTGATCAGCTTTATGCTGATGTGGCTGATTATGGCCAAAATGATTGTATCGAAAATTACCGATATTCTTAATCGGCGTCAACGTAAAATTGATGATTATCTTTCTGCCGCCGCAGAGTTTAAGCAGACGGCGGAAGATATTTTGGAAAAATATGAGCAGGCTTTGCATCAAGCTAACGCGCAAGCTGCGGAATATCTGCGTAAGGCGGCGGAAGATCTGGATAAGAAAACGGCGGAACGGGAGGAAGAAACATCGCGGCGTTTGGTCGAGATGCTGGCCGAAAGTGAAAAAAAAATAGAAGAAGACCGGCGGCTGACAATAGATAAAATTGAAAAAATATCAATTGATCTGGCTGCCCGAGTGGCCGGCAAGTTGGGGCTGGACAATGTTGTTTCGGCAGAAGATGTTGCCCGGATGGCAAAGCAGGAGCAGAAAGATGAATGAGCAGACAGCCGGAAAAGAACTGCTTGATGCAACGCAGCAGGCGGTGGTGGGCGCAGCCGGCAATGTGGAAACAATATTGAAAGATACCGCGCAGGAATTGGGCGGTACGGAAGCGTTGTTTTATCAAACAGCCGAGTTTTGGGTCGGTATGGCTTTTGTGTTGGTTATGGTTGCTCTTTTTGTGCCGCTGAAAAAGGCATTGTTGGCTTTTTTGGGGGGCTATGCCGCGAAAGAAGCCGGCCGGATCGACGAAGCCGAACATTTGAAAACCGAAGCGCGGAAGTTGTTGGCTGCTTATGAACAAAAGGTCGAAAATATTAACACTGAAACAACGGGGATTTTGACCAAAGCCAAGAAAGAAGCTAACTTTTTAAAGAAAAAATCTTTGTCGGAATTAGATCGCAAGCTGCAAGCTCAGGAAAAAAATGTTCAGGAACGGGTTAGCGGTGAATTGAGCCGTGCCGAGAGTGAGTTGACAGCTTTGGTAACCGAGCGGACGATCGGGCTGTTAAGAGATACGTTAGCGGTCAAACTTAATGATGAAACTCGGGCAAGGCTGATTGACGAATCGATAAAAAGAATCGAAATTTTGTAGCGGAAATTTTCTTTTAATGCAAAGCACAAACACAGATGTTTGTGCTTTTTTGTTGCGTTCTTGCATCGAAAAAACAGCGGAAAAGCGGCAACTGTATTGAGAGGGAAAACTGGCAAAAGACGGGCAGCGAAGGGCTAAATAAGGGAACGGGAAAAGGCTGGATGACGGCGCGACCGATGGGAAGGGCGGAAAACGGAACGGCCGGCTTAGAGGCACAAACGGGAGGAAAACAGACGGGTAGGCGGG
>CABUAP010000086.1 GCA_902489675.1 uncultured Azospirillum sp.
AGAAAATATGTGTGTTGGTATTGCAAGGGATTGCATGACGCCAAACGATTCCGCGAGCATTATACCAAGATCGGCAGCCTGCCGGAGGCTTTATCTGCGGTTGAAGCTTATTTTGACCGTTTAGCTGTGGAAATAACGGAGGAATAAAAATGAAGATAATCGTCGGCGGAGCCGGAAATGTCAGCAAAAGTATTGTTGCCTATTTGAGTCGCGGCAACAATGATGTGGCGGTGATTGACGAAGACGAAAGACGATTAAACGAGGTAGCGCGGGAATGGGATGTGATGCCGGTTTTAGGTTCGGTCGCTCATCCGGATATTCTGCAAAAGGCGGAAGCCGGCAAGAGTGATCTGCTGATTGCCGCAACCGAAAGCGACGAGGTCAATATGATTGCCTGTCAGGCGGCATATTCGTTGTTTAACATCCCACGCAAAATTGCACGGATCAGCGCTCGGGTATATCACAAAGCCGCCTGGGGCGGATTGTTCGGCGATCATGACATTCCGGTTGATCTGGCAGTTTCGCCCGAGTATGAAATTGCCGGTGCGATTAAACGGGTTTTGCAATATCCGGGAATGTCGGGCATTTACCCTTTTGCCGGCAAAAAACTGGTGCTGCTCTCATTTCGTTGCCCTAAAAAATCACCGTTGCTGCAAATTCCGCTTGATCATTTGGAAAGAGCCGATCCCGACTTGCAAATTGCAGTGGTTAATGTTATCCGCAACGGCCGCGGTTTTATTCCCAGCAGCGATGACACTTTCCATGCCGGCGATGAAATCAATTTACTGGCCGAGGTTGGCGAAATCGAAAATGTGATCCATAGTTTTGGTCTGGAGCGCAAAGATAACGAACGGGTGGTTATCTTCGGCGGTGACCAGATCACGGCCTATTTGGCCGAGGCTTTGGAAGATGACGACGGCATTGCCGCCTGCCGGGTGATTGACGAAGATCCGCGCAGTGCAGCGTGGTTGGCGGAGCATTTGAACAATACGGCTGTTTTTAACGGTTCCATTATGAGCGATATGGTGCTTTCCGAAGCCGGTATCACCGATGCCGATGCGGCTGTTGCCGTTACCAATGAGGATAAGGATAATATTATTGCCGCCATGATTGCTCGCAAAAACGGGGTGGAAAACACCTTTGCTTTGGTCAATTCCCGCTCGGCCAATACCCAGATGATCAATGTGGGGGAAAATATTTTGATTGACCGCACCACCATTACCATTTCCGCCATCTTGAAAGAATTGCGCAAAGTGCGGCTGAATAATGCCTGTACGCTGGGGTTTTCGGGGGAGGTATGGGAAATTGCCGTTGACGGCAACTCACCGCTCATCGGCTCCGCTTTTGCCCAACTCAATCTGCCCAAAGAAAGCCGTATTTGCGCGTTGATCCGCAAAGGGGAAACGATTCTTTCGCCGGCATTGACCGAAAAGGTGGAAGAAAATGATGCGCTGATCTTTTTTGTCGCCCCGTCGTCAATCCGCCGGGCAGAAAAAATCTTTGCATAATTATCCCCTTGTTTCATGACAACTCTTTACTATTTTTACAAAATAGGATTACAATCAGACAGCTAACAAACAATAATAAAAAGGAATATAAAACAATGTCACAAAAAGTTCAGGAAGATTTTTTAGGCGATATCCGTAAAAACGAAATAGCCGTAACCGTTTTTCTTATCAACGGCGTCAAGCTGCAAGGGATGATTACCTGGTTTGATGATGATTCTATCCTGCTGCGCCGCGACGGACATACCCAGCTGATTTATAAACACGCGGTTTCGACCATTATGCCCGGTGTGGCGGTTGATATTGCCGGCAAAGCGGAAAAAGAGTAAGTTTTGGCAGAAAATATTATCGAAATTCCGGTGGTTAAGGCCGGTATTGTTTATCCGCAGTCCGCAGGAGAAAAGGCATCGCTCAACCCCGAACAGCGGTTGGAAGAAACGGTTCGTCTGGCTGCGGCGATCAATTTGGAAGTGGCTTTTGCCGAGATTGTCCGGTTGCGCCAGATCCGTCCCGATGCTTATTTCGGCAAAGGCGTAATTGAACGCCTGCGCGAGGCCGCAGCCGCCGGTGAGGTGGAATTGCTGATTGTTGACGCCGCGCTTTCGCCGATTCAGCAGCGCAATTTGGAAAAAGCGCTGAATTTGAAAGTCATTGACCGTACGGCGTTGATTCTGGAAATTTTTGGTGAACGAGCCCAAACCAAAGAAGGCTCACTGCAGGTTGAATTGGCGCATCTGACCTACCAACGCAGCCGGTTGGTGCGCAGCTGGACGCATTTGGAACGTCAGCGCGGCGGCGCGGGTTTTCTCGGCGGCCCCGGCGAAACTCAAATTGAGCTTGACCGCCGTATTATTGATGAGAAGATCAACAAAATCAAAAAAGCACTGGAAAAAATCAAACAAACTCGCGGTCTTCAACGGACGGCCAGAAAAAGAGTGCCTTATCCGATCGTGGCGCTGGTCGGCTATACCAATACCGGAAAATCCACTTTGTTTAACCGCCTGACCGAGGCAGCGGTCTTTGCCGAAAATTTGCTTTTTGCAACGTTGGACACCACCATGCGACGGTTGACATTGCCCTCGGGACGGGAAGTTATTCTCTCTGATACGGTCGGTTTTATTTCCGATCTGCCGCATGAACTGATTATGGCTTTTCGTGCTACGTTGGAAGAGGTGTTGGAAGCCGATGTGGTGGTGCAGGTGCTGGATGCGGCCAATTCCGGCTATAAGCAGCAGCGACGGGATGTTCTGGCGGTTCTTGCCAGTTTGGGGCTGGATAAGATAGAATATCAGGACAACTATTTGGAAGTTTATAACAAGATTGATCTGGCGCCTTCTTTTGCCTTGCCTACCGCCAAAGCGGTAAAGGTTTCGGCTCTGACCGGCGAAGGCTGCGCAGAACTCTTGCGCAAACTGGATGATATTTTATCGGCTGGCAGTGCGGTTATTAATGTGGATATCGCCGCTTCCGACGGCAAAACAATTGCCTGGCTGCATCAAAACGGAGAAGTTCTCTCTTGTGCGGAAGACGGAGAGGTCTTGAAAATGGCCGTACGTCTGGATGTGGCTGCGAACAGCCGGTTAAAACAGATGCTTGGACAACATCCCTGATTGAAAAATATTTTTTTGCTCCTATATCAAAGCGGCAACATTTTGAAAGGGAGAAAACAAATGCTGGTTTTGTTGTGCGCTTTTATTTTGACCGCCTGTTCATCGACGCCGGGGTATAATGAACAGCTGGAGAATTGGGTCGGTGTGTCGGAAGAACATCTGGTGGACAACTGGGGGATGCCGGACAGCACTTTTATGATTGATGCCGATACCCGTGTTTTGACTTATGTTGAAAATGACGGAGAAGGAGATCGGGAAGTTTATACCGATCAGATTTATTATCCGGCGATTGCCGGACAGAATTTTCCCGGCCCCAATCCCGATCAAAACAATATCGAATACTGCAAAATTTCCTTTACTGTCGATAACAGTGTTGTCACCGGTTACAATTTTAACGGTGACGATTGCGTCGGAAAAGTTTTGCCGGGCGGTTCAGACTAAAATACAGGCATAGAGGACGGCAAAAAAATGCATGACTGTTCCGGCTAAAACCATCAAATGCCAAACGGCATGGGTATATTTTTTACTTTTCCACACATAAAATACAATACCAAAGGTATAAAACAGGCCGCCAAGGACAAGAAACAACGCGCTGATGGCGCTGATTGAAGCGAACAGCTGCCGAGAAACAAAAATAATCGCCCAACCCATGACCAGATAAAGCGAAATCGACCACAGTTTGGTGCCGCTGCCCGAAGTGACGATTTTTAATACCGTACCGATAAGCGCCAGACTCCAAATTATGGCAAAGACCGACCAGCCGACCGGATCGCGCATATTGACCAGCAAAAACGGCGTATAACTGCCGGCAATCAGATAATAGATAGCAATGTGGTCAAACTTTTTCAAAACCTTTTTCACCCGCGGGTAGGGCACGGCATGGTAGAGGGTGGAGGCCGTATAAAGCAAGATCATAGATATGCCGAACACGGCAGTTGAAACAACAGTCCAAAGATCGCCGTATTTTGATGACAGGCTGACCAAAACCGCCAGCCCGGCAACGCTCAAAATAATACCAAGGCCGTGAATGGCGCAGTTGCATACTTCTTCGCCGAAGGTGTAAGGGCGGACAGCCGATGATGTGTGCATGGTAAAAAAACTCCTTTTTCTGCCTGATATTAACCGCCATCATAGATAAGATGGACAGATTGAAAATCAAGGGGAGCAGATTAATAAAAAACTAAACTTTGACGGTTATAATAATACCATTGTTAAAAAAATGGGGTTTGTCATGTTACTCAGTCAAATTTTATCCGGTATTGTTCCAGCAGAACCGCTGCCGGGCGATATTGAAATTGCAGCGGTTGAACTCAATTCGCAAAATGTTGTGCCGGGGGCATTGTTTATTGCTTTGAACGGCAAAAATTCCGATGGCAGAAAGTATATTCCCGATGCGTTGCAAAAGGGCGCGGTGGCGGTTTTGTATGACGGCGATTATACGCCGCCGGCGGCAGAAGGTGTTTTGTTTGTTAAATCAACCGGTGATATGCGGGAAAATATTGCCCGTGCGGCAGCCAATTTTTATAAGCCGATCCCGCCTTTTGTTTCGGCCGTTACCGGCACCAACGGCAAAACTTCAATTGCCGATTTTACGCGCCAGTTGATGAAAAATCTCGGCTATTTGGCAGCCAGCATCGGCACCGTCGGCGTGGTTTCGGACGTGGCGGAAAATACGGAAACGCTGACCACCCCGGATAGCGTGACTTTGCACCGGATTTTGCGTGGTCTGGCAACCAAAGGCGTTGATTATGTTTCGCTTGAGGCCTCAAGTATCGGGATTGAACAGTATCGGCTGGACGGCCTCAAAATCAAAGTGGCCGGCTTTACCAATTTTACTCAGGATCATCTTGACTATCACCTGACCATGGAAAACTATTTGCAGGCTAAAGAACAGCTTTTTTCCCGAGTGATGGATCCCGAAGGCACTGCGGTTTTTTTTTCCGATATTCCCGAGTTTGCGGAATTGGCGGAAATTTGCCGTCGCCGCGGTGTGAAAGTGATGTCCTACGGTTACCACGGAGAAAATTTGAAAATATTATCCCGCACGCCCCATGCAGAAGGACAAACGCTGGAAGTGGAAATCGAGGGACGCCCGTATCGGTTTGAACTGCCGTTGATCGGGGAATTTCAGGCAATGAACGTTCTTTGTGCCGTTGGCATGGTGATTGCCCTGCATGGTTTTTCGGGTAAAATCATTGACAGCCTGCCGCATTTGAAAGGCGCGCCCGGGCGGCTTGACCTGGCCGGACGGCTGGCAAACGGCGCGGCGGTATATGTAGACTATGCCCATACGCCGGATGCGCTCGAAAATGTACTGAAAACCATGCGTCACCATACAACCGGTAAATTGTGGGTGGTTTTTGGCTGCGGCGGTGATCGCGATAAGCTCAAACGCCCGATGATGGGAAAAATCGCGCGCGAGTTGGCGGACGAGGCGGTGGTAACCGATGATAATCCGCGTACCGAGGATGCGGAGGAAATCCGGCGGCAGATTTTATGCGAATGCCCGCAAGCCGTCGAAATCGGCGATCGGATTGAAGCAATTAATTATGCCGTGTCCAAACTATCTGAAGGCGATATGCTGGTTATTGCCGGCAAAGGGCATGAAAACGGGCAGAAAATCGGCAGTCAGGTTATTCCGATGAATGATTTGGAAGAAGCCGCCAAGGCCATCTCCCGCTTTTCCCGCTGAACAGTTTTTGAAAAGACGAAAACGACTGTAATCTGTTGATTTGCAGTCGTTTTCTTT
>CABUAP010000087.1 GCA_902489675.1 uncultured Azospirillum sp.
ATTCAACAAGGACTGAGGGCAATGCGGAAAAAACTCCCCAAACACTTAAGTTACGATTATCAGCTCAAGCTGGAAGAAATGCCGACCAAACACGCAGACCGGATGCCGCTCAAAGTGGTGATGCCGGGCATTATCCTCGGCTTGCTGATGGTTATTCTCGGCTGTGTCGAGCTGGCGGGCGGAATGTATGATCCCGAAGGCTGGGGCTATACGCTTGATGCCGACACCCGCGCCCCGCTGTTCAGCCATACCGCCGTCGACACAGCGTTTATTATCCTCGGGCTGGGCATTGCTATCGGCTCCGTGATATCGCATATCAGGTACAAAAAAATCTTTTTCAACGGCAAAACTTTTTCCGTCGACTTGCGCGGCGTTTTCGGCGAAAACGAACTGTTCCGCGAATTTTTGCGCAATTATGAAGGCGTACGGCTCCGGGTGGAATTTTTCCAGTTCGGTATTTTAAATAAAAACAAATATATTATTGAACTTGAACACCGCGATCCGCAAAAGAGCATCCCCCTTTATATCTCAACCGACGGCACCGGAATTTATCAGATCTGGTACTATTACGCCAAACGTCTCAGTATGCCGATTATTCTCGATACCGACGAAGGCACGGTGGTTAAAGAAGCGGCGGAACTGGACAAGAGCTTGAAAGAATATCTGTTTGCCAAAGGGTTGATCTCGGTTTATGATGATGCCCCGCAACCTCCGGCAGATATCATTTGTATCAAAAAAGAAGACCGCACCGTCATTAAACCCCGGCGCACTTTTTGGAGTATTCTCAGTCTGCTCGGCGCTTTTTGGCTGTTTTTCTATCTGGTGGTGCTGGCTGCCGCCGCTTTCAATTATCCCCGGGTGGAAAGGATGGTCGGCTCGCCGCTGCAAACCGCGATTATTTTTGCCGCCGCCGCAGCGCTTGCCATATTGTTTATCGGCTTAATGTTAAAAAAAGACAAGATTGTGTTAAAAGACGGGCGTCTGATTTTGGTACGCAAATTTCTGTTTTTATCACGCAAAGATTATGCCGACTTGAACCGCATTCGGGACATTCAGGTGGTGTACAATCCCGCAACCGACCGCTATTATCTGGCCGTGATTACCGATGACAATATGCTGGCATTCGGCAAATCGATGCCGACGGAAGCCCTGCAATGGGTTCGCGATTTTATTATTTATACCATGACACGCTGAGCATTTATCGGCAGGGGCCGCATATTTTAGTTGCCAAATGCCGTGATTTGTTTATAACTTTGTAACCAAAAGAAAACTTTTAAACGGAAAGTGGAAATATGAGAGAAATTGATACCGGCGCACAAGAAGCCTTTATTAAAGAAGTCAACGAAGACCTCAAAAATGAATCTGTCAAAAAAATGTGGGACAAATACGGTCTTTATATCATCATTCTGGTGGTCGCCGCCCTAACCGCGGCAGTCAGCTTTGAAACCATCAAAGCCTGGTATGCCAAAAAACTGCAAACCTGGTCAGATTCCTACGCCTATGCGCTCAGCCTGCAAAATCAGGGCAAGTACGATGAAAGCATTGACACGTTTGATTATATCGCCGGCAAAGATTATGGTATTTTCTCCGAATTGGCTAAAATGCAAAAAGCCAATATTTTGCTGGAACAAAAGAAAAATGACGAAGCTTTTGTCCTGATGAACGAAATCATTCAAGACCAATCTTTCAACCAGCAGCTGCGAGACACGGTTACACTGAAGCTGGCTTCCTATAAACTCGAAAATGCACCGATGGCCGAGATTGAACAGCTTATCGGAGGTATTGCCGCCGACAGCGAAAACAGCTGGCAGCCGGCAGCCGGCGAAATGCTGGCACTGGCCAATCTTCGCGACGGCAACAATCAAAAAGCCCGCGAAATCTATGACGGCCTGCTTGCAAACGAGAAAACGCCCGAAGTGATGAAAGCACGCATTAAAGATATTATATCCGTTCTGCCGCAATAACAATTTTATTTTAGAGGTGAACCCATGCGATTACACAAAAAAGCTGTCGTTGCCACCATGTGTCTGGCACTGGCCGGATGCGGAATGTTCGGCAAAGAAAGACTGAAAATTGACGGAGAAAGAATCCCGGTTTTAAGCGAGAAAGAAATAATTGCAGCCGATTATTCTGCCGGCGATATTCAGATTGTGCTGCCCCAGCCGGCCATAAACACCAACTGGTCGCAAAACGGCGGCAATGCTTTGCATAACATGGGACATCTGAAAGGCAGCGACGACCTAAAAAAGATGTGGAGCAGCAATTTTGGCAGCGGCAATTCCGACCGCGATTATCTGATTGCCGCGCCGGTCATGGCTGACAACACGGTCTTTACCATTGATGCCGATGCTATGGTCAGTGCCTTTCGTCAGGGGGACGGCAAACGTTTGTGGAAGCGCCGGCTGAAACCGCGGCTGCGCGATGACAAGGACGTTTCGTTAAAAGGCGCCGGGCTGGCCTATTATCAGGGTACGGTATATGCGGTTACCGGTTTTGGCGGCGTGTTCGCGCTTGATCGGGAAAACGGAAAAGTTAAATGGGAATATTTTAGCAAAACCCCGATCCGGATTGCGCCGACAGCCGGCGGCGGCAAAATTTTCGTACAGACAATCGACAACGTGCTGCTGGCGCTCAATGCGCAGACCGGCAGCGAAATCTGGCGCTATGCCGCACCAAGCGAAGCAACCACCAAAGTGGGCGGCGCCGTGCCGGCTTACAGCGAATCGGCAGATGTCTTGATCGCAGGCTTTTCCAACGGAGAACTGCGGGCGCTCAAAGCCAGCACCGGCTCGCCGTTGTGGGGAGATTATCTGGTATCCTCCCGCCGCACCAATTCGCTTGACGACATCAACACCATTCGCGCCAACCCGGTTATTTCCGGCGATATCGTTTTTGCCGCCGGCAGCAACAATCTGTTGGTGGCCATTGACCTGCGCAGCGGACAACGCGTCTGGGAACGGGAAATCGGCAGCGACAATCAGCCTTGGCTGGCCGGCAAATATCTGTTTGTATTGGCAAACGATGCCCGCCTGATGGCGGTTCAGGCCGACAGCGGTAAAATTGTCTGGGATACAAAGATCCCCGCCGGCAACGATGTTTCCGACCAAGTCGGCGTCAGTTATGCAGGTCCGCTTTTGATCAACAACCGCTTACTGGTTAATACCTCAAACGGTTACACCTTTTATGTTTCCCCCTATACGGGAAAAATTCTCGGTTATTTTGAGAACGGCGACGGTTCATCTCTGCCGCCGATCGCGGCCAACACTCAGGTGGTTATCACCACCACCGATGCCGATATTGTCGCATATAAATAAGAGGAGTTTGATCTGATGCCGTTAAAAGTTGCCATTATCGGAAGACCGAATGTCGGAAAATCGACATTATTCAACCGATTGGCGGGAAAAAAGCTGGCCATTGTTCATGATAAGCCCGGAGTTACCCGTGACCGACGGGAAGCCGAAGCGCGTCTGAACGATCTGCCGCTGCTCATTATTGACACTGCCGGATACGAATATTCCAATGAAGATAATTTGGAAGCGCGGATGTGGGATCAGACCCAAAAAGCAATTGCCGATGCAGACGTCTGCTTATTTCTTTATGACGCGCGAGCCGGACTGCAGCCCTATGACGAACATTTTGCCGATATCTTGCGGCGCTCAAACAAACCGGTGGTTTTGCTGGCCAACAAATGCGAGGGCAAACAACAGGAAGACAGCCGCTTTGAAGCCTTCAAGCTGGGGTTGGGCGAACCGATCCCCTTTTCGGCAGAACACGGGCTGGGGATGCTTGATCTGTACGATGCGCTAAAAGAGCATTATTACCCGGAAAACAAAACACCGGCGAAAAACGAAGATGCGGCCGAAGCTGAAAATATGGATACGGCCGAAGAGGAAGAAGATTTTGCCAGCAAACGCCCGATACAGGTCGCGATTGTCGGCCGGCCGAATGTCGGGAAATCGACACTTGTCAACGCTTTATTAAAAGATGACCGGATGTTAACCGGACCGGAAGCCGGCGTCACCCGCGATGCCATTGCGTCCGATTGGGAATGGCGGGGAAGAAAGTTCAAACTGGTGGATACGGCCGGCTTACGCAAACAATCCAAAGTCAGCGACTCGCTGGAAAAAATGTCGGCAGCATCTTCCCGCTACGCTGTCAATATGGCTCAGGTGGTGGTTTTGGTCTTGGATGCAGACGCAGTGCTTGATAAACAGGATTTGACGATTGCTTCCCGCGTGCTGGACGAAGGACGCGCATTGATCATCGCCGTCAACAAATGGGACATTGCCGATAAAAAAGAAGCGATTGAACGCCTGAAATATCGTTTGCGGACTTCGCTTACACAAGTCGAAGGAATCCCCACTGTTACCATCTCTGCCCTCAAAAGCGAAGGGCTGGACAAACTGATGAGCGCGGTTGTCAAAATTTACACCCGCTGGAACAGCCGGGTACCGACGGCACCGCTCAATAAATGGTTTGCCGATGTGACCGGAAACTATCCGCCGCCGCTCGGAAAAAACAAGCGTCGGATCAAGCTGAGATACATCACTCAGGCCAAAATTCGTCCACCGTCATTTTTTATATTTTCCAGCAATCCGGAAGGCCTGCCGGATAGTTATCTGCGTTATTTGACTAACAGCCTGCGCGATACTTTTGATTTTGGCGGCGTGCCGATCCGGATAACCGTGCGCAAAACCGGCAATCCGTATGCGGATAAGGATTAAAGACAAAACCCGATTGGGGATGAATAATTTATTTTTGAGTAAAAAATAAGTATCGCCCAGTAAACAGGGGGTATTAAGGATTTAAGCCTGACGGTTTAACCACGCTTGCTGGTATGGAGCGGTATTTTATGCTTCTTTGGTATTCACCCCCATTATAATGGGGGTTTTCTGTAAGGAATGTAATAAATATCTTTGTACTTCGCCAAATCAAAAATTCTATAACAAAAGTACTTTTATCATCCCGAAAATTACTCTGCTGCCCTCTATTGTCATCCCGAACATCTCTTTGCTACTCCCCCTCTCTATTGATATCCTAAACTGTCCCTCCTCTATTGTCATCCCAAACCATCCCCCTCTTGTCATCCCGAACTCGTTTCGGGATCTCATCGGAAGGTCGGAAAAGAGGAACAAGGAGAAGGGAGAATGGTGGAGAAGGAAAAAGACGGTAATGAAAGGAGATGCGATGAAGAAATTAGAGAGCCAAGTTTAGGATGACAGGTTGGGGCAGGATGCGAGAGCAGAGTTTAGGATGACAGATTGGGGCAGGATGTGAGAGCCGAGTTTAGGATGACAGATTGGGAAAGCAGTGTAATTTGGTGATGCAAATATAGGGAAGAGTGTCAACCCAATCTTATTTCAGGATATCATTGACAAAGAAAACCACGCGCTTAGCTGATCGTTTTCATGATAGGCATTCCCCAGTAAACCGGGGGCTAAATCAGCTGCAAAACCTGACGGTTTGATCATGTTTATTGGCGTGAAGTGCGGTATTTTATGCCGCCTTGGCATCTCTTCTCTTAAAACGGGAGCAATCTATAAAGCAGCATTACCAAAAGAGCCACCGGTTTAACCGATGGCTCTTCACATTTTCCAAAGGCTTTGAAATGATTTATTTTCCACCAATTTACAAAGCCATTGAAACGGCAGAGTTTACTTGCTTTCTGCCAATAAGTCAAAATCCATCGTTAGTTGATTTTGCTCCTCATCTTCGCCAAGCTGTT
>CABUAP010000088.1 GCA_902489675.1 uncultured Azospirillum sp.
ATGACGATAATCGTCTATAATGTTTTGAGGATCTTCCAGCCGGACAGCAAAGAAAATCTGTTGTTGGTTTTTCTCAAAAAAACCGACAAACCAAGCATCAGCGACCATATCATTTTTTACGCCCAATCCAGTTTTGCCGTAGATTTTAACCGGCATACCCCGAAGCTGCATTATTTTTTTGAGCTCCTGAACCGCCGGGGTTGGTTCGCTCATGATCCGCGCCAGAACTTCTGTTTGTTCCTGCGGCGAAATTTTCAGCGAGGATTCGATCCAAAACCCTTTCAGATCCGCCTGATCCGTATTGGTATTCAAGACGCCGTTCCAATCGGAAATATCCATATTCCCGTATTTATATTTCTGCAAATAGATTGTTGTTTTTTCCGGCGCTATTTGGTTGATCAGAGAGCGAAAACACCACACGCAGGAGGTTTGAAAAGCTTCCGCCAAGTTCATATTTTTATTCCATACAGGATATTCATAAATTGTTTGGTTCCATCTAAAAAGCGTGTTCTCTGCGGTAATGATGCGTTCGGACAAAGCAATATATGACGACATAATTTTAAATGTGGAGCAAGGCGAAGAACGTTTTTGGCCGAGCGCCGGATTATGAATCTTGTATTCATTTTGCGCCGGATTATAAAAAACAGCCGTTCCGTTGATATTTTTGAAATACGCGTCAAGGTTTATTTCCGTAATTTTTTTATTTTCACAAGCTGACAATAAAAAAATAAAGAACAACAGTTTACCCGCCTTCATACGCTCACTCCCCTTTTTGTTTGTCCCAATCATAAAAAATATTTTTTTACAGTCAATCGGATTATTTTCGCTGATCTGTTTTAAAATTTTTCGTTTACAAGACGAAAAAATGCTATCATCAACAAATAAAATCCGATATAATTTCAATGATAATCACGGGAGAAAATAAAGTAATGCGGCCGGTGCTGGATGAGGATTTAGCTTATGAAATTTTATCTGTTGTCGAGGAGGTGCCGGAAGGAAAAGTCGCCACCTACGGCCAGATCGCACGTTTAATCGGCCGCCCTAAAAACGCCCGTTTAATCGGGTTGGTTTTGAGCCGGGTGCAATATTACGGCGACTATCCCTGTCACAGAATCGTCAACCACTGCGGCCGGCTGGTTCCCGGATGGGAGGAGCAAAAACGCCTGCTGGCCAATGAAGGTATTTCGTTTAAAGATGATCGGCACGTTGATTTGAAACATTGCCAATGGGATTGGTAGCACAGCCACACTTGAAAGGAAGCAACAAATGATATGTACAACATCTTATAACTCCCCTGTCGGTAAAATTTTGCTGGCAACCAAAGAGGACGCTTTGATCGGTCTTTGGATCGAAGGACAAAAGCATTGTCTGCATTCTTTACGAAATGAAGGGCTGTTTGAAAAAGAAACTCCAACCGCACAAAAAGCAAAAAAATGGCTTGACCGCTACTTTGGCGGAGAAAAACCGGAAATCGGAGAGTTGCAACTTGCCCCGATCGGCAGCGCATTTGCCCAAAGTGTTTGGCAGATTCTCTGCCAAATTCCTTACGGTTCAACCATAACTTATGGTGCGATAGCCTCGCAAATCGCCAAGAGACAAGGGCAATCCACATTTTCTGCCCAAGCGGTCGGCGGTGCCGTCGGGCATAACCCGATCTCGATTATAATCCCCTGCCACCGCGTTATCGGCGCCGGCGGGAATTTGACCGGATATGCCGGCGGTATTGATAAAAAAATCAAACTTCTCACGCATGAAGGCGTTGACATCTCGGGCTTTTTTATTCCCAAAAACAGCACTGCGCCATAAGATACGGTTGTTTTAAGCTTTCACGTGAACCTGAAGCGCGCGATTGCTTATAACCCCCTATTGTTTACTCAAACCACGCTCTTTGATAAAATTTTGCAACTGCAATGTGTCTGTTTTCGGCCGCAGCTGATGAGTATCTTTTTGATATGTCGGCATTTTCAGTGCATCTTGAGCATGAGTTAAAGTCGGCGCGTTAACTGCATTTTCCCTGGCCTCATTAATTTTTTGTTCAAAAGCGGCAATCTGTTCATTTATCTTTTCATAAAATGTCAGATTATTCGTCAACAAAAACATTTCCTGCGCCATTTTGACCGTCAGGTAATCATATTTTACCATTTTATCGGCCTGAGCGCGAGCGGCCGGCCCCAGAACCCGCGCATTGGTAATGCTGGTAGAAGCTATGGTATTGTTTAAGGTTTTTAATTTCAAAGCAATCGGATTGGCCGCCAGAGTACCGTGTCCTTTGGCAATCATTTCGCTCAAAGCCGAAGCCGTGACCGCCGGAGAAACTTTCGTCAGATCGGCGCGGCCGCCATTGGCCTGTTTAACTCTTTGGTTGAGCGTAACCAGGTTACCTTTGCGCCCGATGCCGTAAAAAACCAGCGCATATTGTTCCTGAAAAGTGACACTGCTTTCATAATCCGAACGGCACACTTTTTGATACATACGGTTAAAAGCCGCTCGATTACCCAAATTTTTAATTTTATTTTTTAGGAACGCAAAGTCCCGTCCATTTAAAATCTTTGCCAATTCTGCCGGTTGAGCTATTGTGCTGTCACTATGATAAATCTGCCGACGAATCCGTTCTGCCGCTTCGGCATAATCACCGTTGATCATTTGTCGCCCAAGCTTGGCAATATTTTCGTCAATACTGCAATACATCAGTACAATCGACTGTTTGGTCGCGTTAAAATCGGTTGATATGATCCCGTTGTAGGTAGCCTTGCCATCGTTGCCGATCACCCCCGGATCCCGGCGGAAAGAAATATACCCGTCTTTGCTTTGTTCTGATTTCGGCAAAGCCTTGCATTCCCGCGCACAGGCTACATCCGTCAACGACAAATCCTGCACATAACGGGTATCAACACATTTAACCACGATGCTGTCATGTTCAATCCAAAAATTATGATCGATCACATAAGTATGTTCAACCAAATCGGCTTGTTCCGGCGACAATTCCGGAAAATCGGCAAATTTTTGCAATTTGGAATATTCTTTAGTCAACTTTTGCGAGGGCATAGCATCGGTCTTTTGTTCCACACCGTCAACCGCCGTATCCCGTGTCGGCAGCGATACCGCCTGTGAATTCATTGCCTTGCCGGCCAAAAACGAACCGAGAACAGCGGTTTTCAATGCCCGGCTTAATGTTTTGCTTTGTGCAATCCGTTGCAATAAACTGCGACGGCGCTCTTTTATGTCTTTTTCTGCCATCCTGACCTCTTTTACCTTCATATTATCTGCTTATGACAGATGATATACTTTTTTGTCCAATATTGCAAGCCGGAAGAAAAAATTTTATTGCCGATTTTAAGGCTGCTGCTGCCCTTGCTGTTGCAGATATTCCCGCATTCCCGGAGAAAGTTCCGTTGCCTGCACCGTTTTTGCCGGTGTTTTTTCCGGTTCGGCAGCTTGGGTGTTCGCGGCAAGGTTTTTCCTCATTCTGGCAAGATATTCTTTAGAATTTTCTCCTTGACGATTTACCGGGCTGCTTTTCTTTTCCTCACCAAAATATGCATCCATGGCTTGCTGCGCTTCTTTACCATATTGTTTCATATGATCCATATTGGCGGCAACATCTCTGATTTCTTCCGGGATCAAATCGGCAATCATCTCCGCGGTTTCTTGCGGACTATTTTCTGTTTTTATGCCGCGCTCATCAATACTGACGCTGCTTCCGTCTTTTTTGATCTCTGTTTTGGTGACATAACCGTCAAAATTATCGACAATACTGACAGGCTTGCCGTTTTTATAACTGATTTTGACTGATGATTTTGAACTGTAGGCCTCGTTGTCTTCCGTTTCCTTTTGCTCATTTTTTCTTTCATGAACAAAAGAGGTTGGTTTTCCTTCGTTGTCAAATTCCATAACAGCACTTGATGTTTCAAGCTCTCCGTTCTCGGCATCTTTGTAGGTTGTTTTAAATCCGTAACGAATCAGGTTTCCTTTTTCGTTGAGTTTAGAAATAATTTCATTTTTCTCCTCGTCATCACCAATTGAGAATGTCTGACTCATAAATGATTTGGAACTTTTTTTCTTGCCTTTTTTACTGACGGTTTCATTAGAAAAAGCGGTTTCCCCGCTCACATGAATATCCTCCTCCAGCTGCATTTCCGATTTATAGCCGACCGTCTTGGTTTCTTTTACTTTTTTACCTTTTTTATCCAGTGCTTCACTGCTTTCTCCGAAAGAAACAGATGCACTGCCGCCGGGAACTTCCACTGTTTTGGTTTCCTCAAACTGATCGGTATCTTCTTTTTTGCCTAAAATCGCTTGTTTTATATCATCCCAGCCAAACATTCTCCATCCCCTTTTTGTTTTTTTGTATGGTAACATATTTTTTCTATTTTGTCCAGAGTCGATAAAAAACAATATTTTCAAACCATAGCAGGCTCTTATACGACAAAAGCCCCGGAAGATCCGAGGCTTTTGTCATTTTTATAAAAACAACTAGAACGGAATATCATCATCCAGATCAGCGGCACCGCCGGCTGCCGGTGCTGAATCCCAACCGGAAGAAGCCGAAGAAGAACCGGAAAACACATCCGAACCGGCATCGCCGCGGCCGTCCAGCATAATCAGGTTGGAGCTGAAGTTTTGCAGCACAACTTCGGTCGTATATTTTTCCTGACCGTTGGCATCTTCCCACTTGCGGGTCTGCAGCTGTCCTTCAAGGTAAACTTTTGAGCCTTTGCGCAAATATCTTTCCGCCACGTCGGCCAATTGGGAATTGAACACGACCACCCGGTGCCACTCGGTTCTTTCTTTTCTTTCACCGGAAAGTTTATCTTTCCAGCTGTCCGACGTGGCAATACTCAGGGTTACGACCTTGCTGCCGTTCTGAGTGGTATTGACCCGCGGATCCGCGCCGAGATTGCCGACCAAAATGACTTTATTGATACTTCCAACCATTATTTTACACCTTTATAAAAAATTGATAACTTCAATGAATATAGGAGAAAACATTTCATCATCCAAGTAAAATTCAGTAGACTTGTGTATATTCTCCGTTTTCAAAACGATAAATTGCATATTTCAGCGAACGATCAGGCACGCCGTCGGTATAGACAACATTGCCCCAACCGACGCCGATCAGCTGTTTATTCAGACTTTTGTGCAGATCGTCATATACAAAATTTCCGGCCCGCTGCACCAGCTGCTGCCACATTTTCATCGAAAGATAGCCATAAGCCATCAGCCCGTCGGGTTCTATCCCCCATAAGCGAAGCTTAACCAAATCTTCGGCAAAATTCGGATTTCCGGTCAGAGAAGGCAATGACAAAATATAAATTCCGTTTGCATAATCTCCCATGTGACGAATCAGTTTGCGCCCGCCGAAATAGCGATTGACAAAGACGACAAAGTCCGCATCGTCCGCTTTCAGGAAACGGGCGGTTTCTGCCGTCAATTCGCCGTTGCCCATCATAAACAAGGCACCGGCGCCGCCGGCTTTTACCGCTTGTGCAATCCGCCGGGCATCACCGTTAAAAGCTTCCAGACTGAAAGCCGTCAGCTTTTCGCCCAGCCCCGCCTTGGTAAAATGATGCTGGATCTCTTTAGCAATATCGGTCATTTCGGGGTTGCTGCCGTCAT
>CABUAP010000089.1 GCA_902489675.1 uncultured Azospirillum sp.
TAAGTATGAAAACAGTAAAAGCAACTCGTAACGGAAATGGAAACTCTCGTCTCGCAGAACAGTTAGGAATCATCAGAGGTAAGAACATCGGCAGAAAGGCGGCTTATCTCAAGTGTCATAACCTGATGCCGGAGGTGCTGCCCGAGCTCTTCAAGTCTCACAACTTGCCGCTCGCCGTCGCTTATCTTCACAAGTTCCCGACCGTTCCGCAAGAAGTTGCCGTTGCCGCCCAAAATGCCGGCCGCAGCGCTCTTCTGACGGGTCTCACCGTTGCGTAAGCTTTCAAAAAAAACTTTTCCATGTTTTTGGGCGGTTCCGTTTTTACGGACTGCCTTTTTTTATGGTTCAAACGTCTGCGTCAGTAGATAGAGGCAGGCATTCCAACCTCGCCGTCAGGCTCGCGCAGCCTTTAAGACAGGCGTTTTATGGTTCGGATAACGGCACTTGCGTCAGCTGTTGGAAGGTTATGGTTGATTGCTAACGGCGTAGATATAAAAATAGTGAAAGACTTTAAGGGATGGATCAGGTAAAAACTTTTGCCCAAAGAATGCTGCCTATTTCGGATTTCGGAATTTTGGTCGGAAAGGGTAAAAAAGAGAAAGAAAAATGAACGGATTATCAGAATGTGTCCCAAAAAATTGACAAATTTTTATAATCTTAATTTTTAACAAAAATGATCTCAATGCCGCAGAAAATATAGGGTTTTCGTCGTATTGCGATTTTTTTTCTTAAAAAAATATCAGTTTTTGTTAATAATTTTATAACTTCTTTTTGTCATACTGCGCTCATTGTTTAAGCTAAATAACCAAAGTGAAACACTATGAGTATTGAAACCAAAAAAATCTTAAACACGATCATTAATGATGATTGCATTAAGATTATGAACCAGATGGAAGAAAAATCGGTTGATTTAATTTTTGCCGATCCGCCGTACAATCTCCAATTGGGTGAGGCTCTGACCCGTCCCGATAACTCCAATGTCAGCGGTGTGTATGAGGAATGGGATAATTTCGCCTCGATGAAAGAGTATGACGACTATACCCGTGCTTGGATGAGCGCAGCGCGCCGGATTTTGAAAGACGACGGATCGATCTGGGTGATCGGTTCCTATCACAATATTTTCCGTGTGGGGTGTATGCTACAAGATCTCGGTTTTTGGATTTTGAACGATATAATTTGGAACAAAACCAATCCGATGCCCAATTTTAAGGGAACCCGCTTTACCAATGCACACGAAACGTTGATTTGGGCGGCTAAAACGTCGAAATCAAAATATACTTTTAACTACGAAGCAATGAAGGCGATGAACGAAGAAGTACAGATGCGCAGCGATTGGCAGCTGCCGCTTTGTACCGGTAAAGAGCGCTTAAAATCCAGCGAGGGCAGCAAACTCCATCCGACTCAAAAACCCGAAGCACTGCTTTATCGCGTGATTATGTCATCAAGCAATGTCGGTGATACGGTTCTCGATCCTTTCTTTGGTACCGGTACGACCGGGGCAGTTGCTAAAAAAATCGGCCGCAATTTTATCGGTATCGAACGTGATGCGCAATATGTCAAAGGAGCCGAAGCGCGTATCAATGAAATTTCCAGAGTGAAAAATGATGCCTGTTTGGGTTATGCAACCAAAAAACGCCAGCCGCGGGTACCGTTTGGCTCGGTTATCGAATGCGGTTTGCTCAAAGCAGGGGATAAGCTTTTTGATGCCAAAGGCGATGTTTCCGCGTTAATTCGTTCCGACGGCACGTTGGTTTCCACGTTCGGCAACGGTTCTATTCATCAGATGGGGGCGGCTGCACAAAATGCGCCGGCTTGCAATGGCTGGGTTTACTGGCATTATCAGAATGAGAAAAAAGAGCTGGTAGCTATTGACGAACTGCGCAAAATTATCCGCGAAGAACTTTATCCCGAATGATATTTCCTATCAGGGATGGGCTTCAGCCTTAAACTTCCGCATCTCGGGTGCGGGAGTTTTTTTATGAATATTACCGAGATTGATGAATGTATTGCGAAAGATGTTTCCGCCAATTATAAAAAGCGGCAACAAAATAAAAAAAATGCTTGTCCTTAGGGGAAAAATCGGTCACAATAAGCAAAATTTAAAAATTGGTAGAATTGATTGATATGAAGAATGCAAAAATTTAAAAAATACAGCCGCGGCGGCAAAGAGGAAAATACCGGCCGCAACTACGCTGCGATAGATCTGGGTACCAACTCCTGCCGTTTGGTCATTGCTTCTCCGACGCCGACGTCTTTTCATATCATAGAAACTTTTTCCCGCATTACCCGTTTGGGCGAGGGAATAATAAAAGAAAACGAACTAAGCCGGGAAGCCAGCCGCCGGACGATCAGGGCATTAAAAATATGTTCGGAGATCATCAGCGAATATTCGCCGATCCATCGCGCGCGTTTTGTTGCCACGGCAGCCTGCCGGCGGGCGAAAAACTGCAAAGATTTTATCGGTGAGGTCAAACGGCAGACCGGTCTGAATTTGGAGATTATCTCTTCGCAGGAAGAATCGCGGCTGGCGGTGATCGGCTGCCTGCCTTTGTTAAAGAAAAATGTCAAACGGGCTTTGGTCTTTGATATCGGCGGCGGTTCAACCGAAATTTCGCTGGCCAGGCTGGCAAACAGCGGCAAGGCCTTTATTGAGGGATATGTTTCGCTGCCATACGGCGTGGTTACCATTTCAGAAGCTTTTCCCAACAAAGATATGACCAATTTGGCGTATAATACGGTAATGGAACGTACACATAAACTGTTGGAAGCATTTGAAGAACGCTATAAAATCAGCGAAGCGATCAAAAACGGCGAAATTCAGATTATCGGCACTTCCGGTACGGTGACGGTGTTGGGAGCCATTCAGTTGAATTTGCAGCGTTATAATCGTTCGGCGGTTGACGGTATCGTTATCAGTGCCGGTGATATCAAACACGCTATCGGTAAAATCCGCAGGATGGGGGATGACGGGCGGAAAAAGCATCCGTGCATCGGTCCGCTTAAAGCAGATCTGACGATTGCCGGCTGTGCCATTATCGAAGCTATTTGCTCGTTTTGGCCGGTTAAAGAAATTACGGTTGCCGACCGCGGAATCCGCGAAGGAATTTTGCTGGATATGATGCACAATCGTAAAAAACTCCGTCGGCATTTTTATCGCCATGGCAAAAACAAGAGGATTGAAAAACATGAAACAACCGACTTTGGCAGCCATTGACCTGGGTACCAACTCCTGTCGGCTGCAAATTGCAGATCAAAACGGCCGGATACTTTATAAAAATGCAATTTCTACCCGTATGGGCGAGGGAATGAGTTTGGGTAATCGTTTTACCGATGAAGCGATTATGCGCGGTATTGAGTGTTTTTGCACTTTTAAAATGGCTATGGACGAATATGGGGTGGAAAAATATCGAGCAATTGCCACCGCAGCCTGCCGGATGGCCGATAACGGGGCGGCGTTTGTCAAAAAAATCAAGCAACAATCCGGTATTGAGCTGGAAGTGATTGACGGGTTTGAGGAAGCTTTGCTTAATTTGAAGGGTGCTATGCTGAATGTGAAGGATGAAAAGGCCGGTCATGTGGTTATATATGATTTGGGCGGCGGTTCAACCGAAATCACATTGGCAACCAAAAGTGACAAGCCAAAGATTCTGCATACTGTTTCCATCCCCTGGGGGGCACGCAATGCAACCGAAAAATTTGGTTTGAAAGAATATGATCCGGTTGCCGCCGCTCGGCTTGATAATGAGATTTCGGCCTACAGCAAGGCTTTTGTTCGTGACAGCGAGTTGGAAAAATATCGCAATGATGTTTGTTTTGTGGCAACTTCCAGTACGCCGCTTCGATTGACGCATATTGCCCGCGGTTGGGAAAAATACGATCGCGAACGGGCTGACGGCCTTAAAGTGGGGGTTGAAGAATTTGAGCGGGCGATTGAAAAAGTTTGCACCATGAATTGTGATGAGATGGCGCAAGATGCCAATATCGGGCCGGTACGGGCAGAAATCTTTCAGGCTGCCGGCGTTATTTTTTCCCGTATTTATAAAGATTTAGGAGCAACGGAGATTACCGCTTCTTTGAAAAGCGCGGTTGACGGCATAATTATGGAATTGCAGAATAGTTACGCAATTGCAGAATGATCATTATGGAGTGAGAGAATGGCAAAAACTCAATCGGCACAAATCATCAGTGGTAAGCGGAGTTTGACGGTCAGAGTCAAAACGTCCAAATATCGCAAAAAATCTTCCAATCAATGGTTGGAACGCCAATTGAACGATCCTTATGTCGCGGAGGCTAAGCGTTTGGGCTATCGTTCGCGCGCAGCGTTCAAACTGATTCAGCTGGATGAAAAATTCAAATTTCTCGGCCGCGGTAAAACGATTGTCGATCTTGGCTGCGCGCCGGGCGGCTGGACACAGATCGCGGTGATGCGCAACAAGGGCAGCGGACAGGTGGTCGGGCTTGATATTTTGCCGACCGATCCGGTACCGGGCGCTGTTCTTGTTCAACAGGATTTTACTGCCGAAGATGCCGCCGACAAATTGAAACAACTGTTAAAGGGCAAAGCGGATATTGTGATGAGCGATATGGCGGCCAATACCATCGGTCACCAGCAAACCGACCATTTGCGCACGATCGCTTTAGTCGAATTGGCTTATGATTTTGCCAAAGATGTTTTGGCCGAGGGCGGAATTTTTATCGCCAAAGTATTTAAAGGGGGAGCCGAGGCCGGTTTTTTGGCGGAAGTTAAAAAGAATTTTGCCAAAGTGTCACATTGCAAACCGGATGCCAGCCGCAAGGCCTCGCCGGAAGAATATCTGGTGGCCGTCGGTTTTCGCGGTAATACGGCAGAAAGGGCGGCAGATGAAAATATCGGCGCGTTATAAAGCGGTTTTGGAGCTGATGGAGGCGGTATTTGCCGACCGACAGCCGGCTGACAATATTATCAACGCCTATTTTCGCGAAAGGCGTTTTATCGGTTCCGGCGACCGCCGATTTGTCAGTGAAAAGATATGGGATATTATACGCCGGCGGCGGCGGTTGACTTTTGAGGCGGGAAGCGCTGATCCGCGGCGGATGTTGATTGCTTATCTCAAGGATGAAAACCTTGATGAGATATTTGCCGGCGGGGAATACGGTTTGCCGCTATTGAGCACAGAAGAACGAGAGTTGGCGGTTCGACTGCAAACAGAGGATAAAATATATCCGCCGGCCGTTGAATGCGAATGCCCGGACTGGCTGTTTGCCAAAATTAAAGATCCCTTACTGGCAAAAGCACTGAACGAACCGGCCGGCGCCGATTTTCGGGTTAATCGGGGCAGCCGGGAAGAGGCTCTCCGCCTGCTTGCAAGCGAGGGACTGGAAGCGGTGCCGACACCGTATTCTCCGCTCGGGATCCGTCTGCCGGGGCGTCTTAACCTTAATAATTGCATGGCTTATCAGGACGGTGTGATCGAAGTTCAGGACGAGGCCTCGCAGTTGGCAGCGCTGTTGTGCGATGTTGGCCCGCAGGACCGGACGATTGATTACTGTTGCGGCGCCGGCGGCAAATCGCTGGCTATGGCTTCGCTGCTCAAAGGG
>CABUAP010000090.1 GCA_902489675.1 uncultured Azospirillum sp.
TTTTTAAAATCGCCTATATATCCGGCTTAATTTCAAACTTTCGTCCATCGCACAAGAAAGTTGATACTTCCCGATTGTCCATAAAAAAAACATTTGGATTGTTTTTGTTAAAATAAAACATTCTTGCACCACAGCAGGCATCTAAAATAGGTTTCATCCCATAATCTCCTTTAATGCTTGGGCGGACGTCTTTAATTTCAACGAGTTTCATTTTTATTTTTCCTCCAAAATTTTGATTTCTTCATCATTAAGCGGTTTGCTGCTTTCAAAAAAGCATTCATCACAAATTTGTTCTTCGTTGGATCTCAAAACGCAACCACATATTTCACAGTAGCGTTCGCCAAAATCTATATCTTCGGCCGGTTCACAATATTTAGCCCGGATCTCGGCGGGGACGACAAAATACGTTTGAGGCTGGACACCAACCGATTATGTGCATTTTTAAGAGTTCTTTTGGCAGGTCTGCAAAGCACGCACAAAACCCAGCGTTCCAGTTTTCCATTAAAAACCTATTACCTGGAATTTTAGGAATTACCCTCTTTTCCTCATCTTTGTTCCAATTTTTCCAAGTCATCTCAGTTCTTCAATATCAAAATACCAACTATACCATCCAGCAAAAACAATTCCTTTGAGTTTCCCGTCTTCTTGTTCGTCTATCTGAAAATCGGGTTCGCTGCGTAAATAAGGTGCAACGGCTTTTTTTAAATTCGCGTAATCTAGCTTTTTGACGATTACAGATCCGCTGAATTTTGAACGCCCTAAATTATTAAACGTTAATTTATAACTCATTTCAGCACCTCTTCTATTTTAGTTATAAGGTCATTAAGGTTGTTTCCGTTGCAATCTGCCACGCCGTAAGCCCTTAAACAGCGGACACAACCGTCGCACTCCTTCAGCAGGCTGCGGAGATCGTTGTTTTCCTCAACGATATTATTGTATTCTATGCTGTCGTTTGTATGCAGCTTCTCTTTTTGTTCGTAAATCGAAATACATTTTTCGAGATAAGAAATATGGTCCTGCATAGCTTTGTATTCGTCATAGGACGGGATGGGGGAAAGAACTTCGCTGATTATATCTTTCGGGTACTCGAAAAATTCTTGTGAAGTTTTGTAAGGCTCCTCCACTTCATCATCGTATCTACACCAAGTCTCGAGTTCAGCTATAGGTGTTTTTCCGTTTTTAAGACGGATATAATACAATCCGTCGTAAAGTTTCTTGTCCTTCCAGTCGTTAGTCAATTCTTTGGAGGTTTTGGTCATGGCAGTTACTCCTCAGATAAATAAGAAAGCGCGGTGTCGACGTTGGTTAGGGTGCAGCCTTTCATTACTAAATTGATAATTCTTTTTTTCGTTTCGTCATAAGACTTACAAAAGGTAATAGTGCTGTTTGTTTTAGAAATTTCAAAACCGTACTGACCTGTGTAGCTGATTAATTCCCATATATCTTTATTTGAATTGTGATAAAGGCTAATTCTAATATTCTCAAAAGAAGAGTGCTCCCCTTTGATTTTGATGTATATCCATTCGCTTCCGTAATCTGATTGACTACGTTTGTAAGAAGCATAAGCATCGTAGCCAAACTCTTCGATATTGCTTTCCTCTTCTTCTGTAAAATCGGCAATTATAGGGCGCAGTATATCTTCCCACAAGCTATACTCTTGCTTGTCTGGGGCGCCCAAAATCTCCCGGGCAATTTTAGTCAGGCGCTGGTCGAGTTGTTCCAGCTCAAAGTCTTTGACAGCTTTTTTGAAAACATTTTCAACGAATTTTCCGTAATTTCCAAAATCCAGATTTTGAATGTTGATGGCGTCTTTTATCTTCTGTTCGACGGCGCGGCGAATATCGTAACAATCCACGGCATTGGCGACAGCTGTCGTTATCGTCTTTTGAATGTTATCGTAGATAGTTCGTTGTATATCAGTATTTTCAAAGGCAACGGCGACGGCGTTATCAAAAAGTTCTTTAATTTGATTATTTTCTGTTTGGGTCATTTGTTGTTTTCCTTTTAATAAATCGGTTCGATGATTAAGTTTTTGTATTTGAAACAAAAATATTCAAAGTTCTGTTTGAAAAACTCGTCAATGAAATAATCAAAAGTCATATAAAATGGGCTTCGTAAAAGCTCGGCATGGATTATCCGATTTTTATAATACTCATTTTTATAGTATTCTTTTGCCGCACGTTTGAAATATACGTTGAATTTCACAATACATTTATCAAAATCTAATGTGATACGGCCTTCTTCCCATCTTCTTGTTTCGTTTATGGCGTCCGGTGTTATTGCGATAAGACCGTTATTTCTTCCTTCGTTGGGCGAGAAAGTTTCTTCCGGGTACATTTTAAGAGCTTCACAACTTTCTGGATAGGTAAGGCCGGCGCCGCTTATCTCTAAAAGTCTTATTGCTCTCAAAGTAGGATCGCCGTCCGGGAACTTGTAAGCTTCCCGCAATATCGAAAAGGCAATTTCCTTGGCCGGGTCTGTATAGACGGACCAGTGATAATAGGCATTTGCCTGAACTTTGCCGGCAATTTTAATTTCTATGTTTAGTCTTTGTCCCATTTCTTTTTTCCTTTCAAATTTTGTGGAGGGGCAGGGATTTGCACCTTGCATAGAAACCATCAGCATACGGCCGCAGTTTCCGCGCTTAGTCTTTTTTTCAGCCGTATTTCGCGCGTCTACCTTTTCCGCCACCCTCCAAGATTCTTTAATTAAAAATCTTCCGGACGTTCGTCGTGATATTCGACTTCCAAACTTTCACCTTTCTGGGCTGTTTCATAGCCCTTTTGGAAGTAAGATAATAGATCCTTACAGTCCAGCAGATCCCGGCCAATAATGGCGTCTTCGGGGCAATCACATAAAGGTCTTACACTCTCTATGTATTCCCCGTCGAAATACATGGCCTGTCTTTTGTATCCCTCGTCATCTTCCCATGTGTAAATATCGATCTTCATTTTTACATTTCCTTTCAAATATTAAAGTTAAGGCCTTTTAGCCGCATGCCCGGGCGGTTGGGAGAATTATTTGCCGTCTTTTGCTTTTAAGCTCTCTTCCAGTCCTTCAACGCCTTTTTTTTCGCTCAAAACCGACGGAAGTTCAAACCAGGTGCCGGTAGTTGACATCCCGTCGCGAAGGCTTGTATATATTTTTTTCAAACCAACCACCTGTGCCGGTTTTATCGCGTCCATCCGGCATTGAATACGTTTCTCCAGCATTTCCTGCGTTACACCGTAACCGGCAAAAGCTTCCATCAGGCGTTTGATATTTTCCGGGCTGGTGTCAGCCGTTGCGCTCAAAGTCGCTTCGCACTGCGCGACGGCAGCTTCGACGACGTCGCCGGGTATAACGCCCAAAATACAAGCGCGCTGCCGACGGGCGCCGTCGTTGGCGACGAGTTCGTAAATATCGCGGGGATCCTCAAGTTTATAATCGACCTTTTTGGTGTGTCGAATATGTTTGACGGTAAACGTTTTCGACATTTTAGTATTCGTTTCTAAGTCCCAAGCATAGGCCTCAACCGTGCTCTCGCCATTCTTGCGCTCCAGTTCTTTTATGCCGGAATGGATATTGCCCCATTTTTGGGCGATAGCTTCGGCCAGCCGGATACTGGGACCGGTGATTTCAGAACCGCCGCGGCTGTACGAATACAGGGCGCTTTCGGCCAGCTTTGGACGGGTGCAATCGTTCAATATCCGGTCGGTTGCGGCAATCGGATCACGCGGGAAGCGTTTGGCAATTACCATTGCCGCCTGTACTTCGGCGATTGCTTTCGACTGTTCAATCTCGACAACGGCGTTTGAAGCCTGATTTGCCGGTAGACGGTTTTGTTCGAACGGGTTGGGGGTTGTGATTTTGGTAATATTATTTTCCATGATTTTTTCCTTTACTTGATTAAAAAAGTGCGCATTGGCGCGGTTTGCTTGTTGTATTTCTTGAACAGCTCAGGGTGTTCGACTTGAAAACGTGTCTTATCAAAGAACTGCCGCGGCTTCCCGTATTTCCACGTTGCCAGAATTTGTTCAGCCGAAGTCAAAACTTCGTTTTCTCCCATAAAAGCGGCGATTTTAGTTTTGAGTTCTTCACACAGATTTTCCAAAGAAGCTGTTTGTTCTTTGGCGGCTTTCATTTGCTGGGCCAGAATTTGAACATACGGGGTTGCTTCTATTGAACTGTCTGTGCTGTCCCTGAAACGGCGCATAACGTCGTCAAACGAACGCGGTTCCGGCGGGGTACCGTTTTCAACCGATTTCCAAAAGAGTGCATATTCTCGCAAAAGATGCTTTTGTATCTCCTCGCTGGCCTCAACATGATACATCCTGAAATCTGATCCACCGATTAAGACGGCCACGTCAGTTATATGACGATTATAAACCATCATGTAATGCTGGCATTGGCAGAGATATTCAACCGGTATTTGATCGGTTCCCGGTTCTCCCCATCCTTCCGCTGTACGCGCCGTTTTGATTTCCAAAATTCTGTCCGGATCTTCGACAATCAAGCCGTCAACGGTGGCAAAAATATAATCGTATCCCGGCATAAAATAGATTTCGGTTTCGGCGACGCTGTAACCGGTGATGTTGGAGTAATGCTGACGGATAACCGGTTCAAGCGTTCTGCCCCAGAACAAACTTGCATTATCTGAGCTTTCCAAAGGATTGTAGCCTTTTTTGTCGCACCATACCTGATACGGGCTTTTCCATTTGGAAAGTCCCAGAACGGCGGCGGAATCCGATCCGCCGATGCCTTTCTTCCGTTCTTCCAACCATTGTTCTCGGGTCAACGTCATTTTTTTTCCTAATAGTTTTCATTGTCCTCGATATATTTCTCCGCGGCGTCGTGGTCGTCGAAGATTTTGAAGAATTTGCCCGCGGGGGCTTTGCCGTTAAACTCCTTTATCTGCCAGCCCCATGCTTCTTTGATAACAATGTATTTCATCTCGTTTCCTTTCCTTTTTTATAAAATTAACATTGCGGCAAAACTCAGCCCCAGAACAAAAGCGATAAGAATATCGCCGGCGTTAAGCTTACGGTCAGGGGCTTGGTAGTTTGCCCCGAAGCGGGCTTCCAACCTGTCCATTTGTGTGTCGGTTAACAGCATTCTCATTGTTCTTCCCCCTTGTCTTTTTCTGTTTTGATAAAATCATCCGCGGCGGCAAAAAATTCCGCTACCACTAAATCCATGTATTCGAATATTCCCATGTTCTTTTCCTTTCAGGCTGCCTGCCACTTGTCGCAGCCGTTCTCAAATTCTGCTTTAACGGCTTTCGCTGTCCGTATGCCGCAGCCGAGGTCATCGGCAATTTGAGCAACACTCATTTCTCTTACTTTATCGCCAGCCTCTAAACACTTGGCGGTGTTTTCCGGGTAATCCGTCTGGTTCTTCCAGTCTTCCGGGATAACAATGTCCCAGAGTCTGTTGCAGAGATTGAATATTGGTTTTTTCATTTTTTTTGACCTCGTTTTGTTATCTTATGAAGTCACAATATAGCAAATTTGCTATAATGTCAATATAAAAATAGTAAATTTCCTATAATATTAATTAT
>CABUAP010000091.1 GCA_902489675.1 uncultured Azospirillum sp.
GTCCTTAAAAAATGCGGAGAAATATGATTCCATGCTGGCAGAATTAAAAACTCTGCAACAAAAACTAACAGATACCAAATATCAAAAAGACCTGTCATTTATTGAAATTATCTGGAATTACCATATTTACAAAAATTTTTCCGAACAATTGTCGATGTTTGAGCATATTTGCAAACCTTACGACACATCTTCTCGCAAAATGCTTCAATATTGCCTAAAACATATATCCAGATGGCCGTTTCTGCCGTTTGCATTGGCGGTATATTGGAACCGTACCAAAACCTACTTTGCCGCTGCGGCACGGATCAACAGAATTACAAAAAATTTTATTCCGGCGGCAAAGCGTTATTGTCCCTGTTGTGGCGGGCATTTTAAACATTTTATAGACTTTAATTACATTGGCTTTGAATATAACCCGTGCCTTTACCCCGGTTATACACGTAGAAAAATTTGTCCTAAATGCGATTCTTTGCCGCGGCATCGGATTATTGCCTATTATTTTAATCACCGGCTTGATGAATTAAAAAATAAACAAATCTTGATTTTTGGCATGAAAAGTGCCGAACACCGGTGGCTTGACCGCCTGAAAATCAAATACCAAACTGCGGATCCGTACGGCGCTGCCGACCTCAAATATGACATTCAGAACATTGACTGCCCAGACGAACAATACGATATCATAATCTGCAACCATATTTTGGAACACGTTGAGAACTACCGCAAAAGCCTGAAAGAAGTTTACCGGGTTTTAAAAAACAATGGCCTGATGATTCTGACAATACCCACCTTATGGCGCTTGAGCAGCACTTTTGAAAATCATCCTGCAGACGGTCAGGTTGAAAAAATTTTATATTACGGGCAATTTGATCACCTGCGGATATTTGGCGCCGACATCCAAAAACATCTCGAAGCCGCCGGTTTTTCCGTCGAAGCCGTCAAAGGAAACAAGCTGCCTCGCAAACTGCAGGCGGTAAAAGGACCGGCAGAATATGATGATAATATTGTTTGGCTGTGTCGGAAAGACAGTAATTGACTTTAGACAAAAACTATAGTAAATTAATATCGAAAAAAATGTTTAATTAAATTATTAAAACTATGCCTTACTTAATTTTGTTTTTCTTGCTCGCGATTGCCCTGGTAGCCGTTATTGTAATTGTTACACGCGCTGGGATACTTAACCGTCACAGTTCCGAAATCCAAACATTTATGGAAATCATGGATAAAATGGCCGATTGTATCCCCGAAGAGAAACTGAAACAATTGCAAACCGAAATTTGTGACCGCCGGAATCTGATTCGTTACGACAAAGATGACCGCTCCGATTACAAAACCGGAAAAACGAAAGCTTACGGACGGGTTCTCGATCTTTTGAACCAAAAGCTCGCCGGCTGAAAAGAAAACGAAAATGCAAAAAAAACAGAAACGCAAGCAGCGTTTCTGTTTTTTTATGAATTGAAATCGGTCTTGAAACATTTGGTAAAGTTTTGTGTTTTTACTTTACAACCGCATCTTTGTAAGCTACCACTAAATGATAAAACAATTCTAACTTTAAGGACATAAATCTATGAGTAATATTCATCCTACCGCCGTAATCGAAGACGGTGCTCAAATTGCCGCCAGCGCCAAAATCGGCCCTTTTTGTGTTATTGGTTCAAAAGCCAAAATCAGCGAAAATGTGCAGCTGATCGCTCATGTTACGGTCATGAATGACACAACCATCGGCGAAGGCACAATCGTTTTCCCGGGAGCGGTTCTCGGCGGCGGTCCGCAGGATCACGGCAACGAGTTTTTGCCGGAAGCCAAACTCATTATCGGCAAAAATAACATTATCCGCGAAAATGTTACCATGCACTGCGGCACCCCTAAAGAACACTTTACCACCACTGTCGGCGATAACGGAATGTTTATGGTCAACAGCCACATTGCCCATGACTGCGTTGTCGGCAACAATGTCATTATGACCAACAATGCCGTTATCGGCGGCCATGTCCGGATCGGCGACGGCGCCATTTTGGGCGGCAACTGCGCCGTGCATCAATTCTGCCGCATCGGCCGCAAAGCTATGATCGGCGGTTTATCAGGCGTTGACCGCGATGTTATTCCGTTCGGTATCGTCACCGGTGACCGCGGCAACCTGCGCGGACTGAACCTGATCGGCCTCAAACGCAGCGGTTTTGCCCCCGAAGATGTCAAAGCAATGACCCGTGCTTATATGTATCTGTTCAAATCCTCGGACGGCAATTTTGAAAGCCGTCTGGCCAGCGCTCACGAAAAATATAAAGACCAGGCGCTGATTATGGAAATGGTAAACTTCGTTGATGACGCCCTCAAAGGACGCCGCAACATCATGACTGCGGAAGCCTGATGGAAAAGCAAAGCAAAAAACTGGGGATTATCGCCGGGGGAGGAACGCTCCCCCGCAGCTTAATCAAACATTGCCAAAACACCGGGCGTCGTTTTTTTGTCATCGCTGTGGAAGGCAATGCCGATCCGACCCTGTTTACCGAAAACGTGCCGCATATGTGGATCCGCATCGGTCAGGCCGGCAGCGGATTTAAGCGTTTTCGCGATGAAAAAGTAGAAGAAGTGGTCATGATCGGAACCATCCGCCGCCCCAGTTTCAAAGAACTGATCCCCGATATGCGGACAACTGCCTTTTTTGCCAAAGTCGGAGCAAAAGCATTGGGAGATGACGGCATTCTTCGCGCCCTGATCAAAGAAATTGAAAGCGAAAATATGCGGGTTGTCGGTATTCATGAAGTTATGAGCAATCTCTTGGCCAAATCCGGCATACTCGGCAAAGTTAAACCCGGCAAAGAAGACCTGATCGATATAAAACGCGGCGTACAGACCGCATTTGAACTCGGAAAGCTGGACATCGGTCAATCGGTTGTTATCCAGCAGGGACTGGTCTTGGGAGTCGAAGCCATTGAGGGAACCGATGAACTGATCAAACGCTGCGGCAGTTACAAACGCAAAGGCAGCGGCGGGGTTTTGGTTAAACTGCGCAAACCCCAGCAGGATATGCGCATAGACCTGCCGACCATCGGCACCCGCACCATCGAAAATGCTAAAGCCAGCGGCCTAAACGGTTTGGCCGTGCACGCTGGCAACACATTAATAGTTGACGAAGCGGAAGTTATTAAAGCCGCTGACAAAGCCGGGCTGTTTGTTGTCGGAATTGAACCGGGAGAATATCTTGAACAATAACCTGAAAATATATCTGATTGCCGGGGAACCTTCCGGCGATGCGCTTGGCGCCCGACTGATGCGCGCCTTAAAAAGCAAAACCGCCGGTAAAGTCGAATTTTTCGGCATCGGCGGCGACACCATGGAAAAAGAAGGCATGAAATCGCTGTTTGATATTTCCGAACTGGCCATTATGGGGCTATGCGAAGTTATTCCCAGCATTCCCAAAGTCCTCAAAAGAATACGGCAAACAGTAGACGACATTCTGCGTATCCGTCCCGATGTGGTGATTTCTATCGACAGCTGGAGTTTCGGCAGCCGGGTACAAAAAAAACTGCGCACCTTAAAGACCGGGATTCCGCAAGTTCATTATGTAGCACCCCAAGTTTGGGCCTGGAAAAAAAAGCGGGCAAAAACCATGCATAAATACGTCGACCGCCTACTGACCTTATTGCCGCAAGAACCTAAATATTTTACCCCCTACGGCCTGCAAACCGATTTTGTCGGCCATCCGGTCATTGAAAGCCCGGTGATTAACGGAGATAAAGAAGTTTTCCGGCAAAAATATAAGATTGATAATGATAAAAAAATTATCTGCCTGCTGCCCGGATCCCGCCATAACGAAGTATCGCGCCTGCTGCCGGTATTTCTTGAAGCCGCAGAGCTTCTCAAACAACAACACCCGGAACTTTTCTTTGTTATCCCAACGGTTAAAACCGTCGCCGCAAGAGTAAAAGCAATGCTTGCCAATGCTTCGCTTCCGGTTCTGGTTGTCGAAGGAGAAGAAGACCGCCACAATGCCATGAGCGCAGCAACAGCTGCAATTGCCGCATCAGGGACAGTCGCTTTGGAACTGGCGATCGCCGATGTTCCGCATATTATCGGTTATAAAGTCGCTCCGCTGACAGCGGCATTGGTTAAGCACTTTTTGCATATCCAGTTTGTGAACCTGTCAAATATCTTGCTCGGGCGCGAAATTGTTCCCGAACTTTTGCAGGAACGCTGCATTGCCGCCAACATCGTCCTTTATATTAACCGTTTTCTTGAACAGGACAGTTTTTATCGCTACCAGAAAGAGGGGTTCCAAAAAGTGCGGACGATACTTGGGCTGGGCGAGCAAAAACCGAGCGAAAATGCAGCCGATATCATTCTGAATATGATCCGCCAAAAGAACGCCGCTTAACCCGGCCATTTTATGAAGAAACGCCATCGACTTTTCCGATGGTGTTTCTTTTAAGCATCCTCCCCGCAGTTTTTACAAATGCTTAAATCAAAAAATCCCCCCACCTAGCCGGAGGGGCTCTTACAATAATCCTCCAGTAAACAGGGGGTTCTATTAAGGATTTAAGCCTAACGGTTTGACCACGCTCAAAAGCGTAGAGCGGTGCCTAACGACACCTTAGTATTCAACCCTAAAATGGAGGGTAGTCTGTAAGGCATCAATAAAAAGATCCCTCGCAATGAGGAATCTTTATCAATAACAACTCAATTTACGGATTGGTATCCGCATCTCGATCATCACGATCACGTTCCTGATTGCTCTCATCCACAGCCTCTTCTATCCGGGCTTTTATCTGCAACGGATTATCAACATCAAAAAACTCTACCTTGGCACTGCCAGTACCCGAAAACAAAATATTTCCATAGCCCAACACCCTGCCCCAGAACGTTTGCTTAATCTGAATCGACTCAATTCTTTCGGTCTTAATTTCTTCCGTCTTAATCGAAATAATACCGCTTTTATAAACCACCCGGCGGTTGGTACAGACCATCTCCGTCAAGTGAAGCGACAGGTACAAAATAAACGGGTAAACACCAAGGATACATCCCAAGATCAAAAGCGCAACCGCTATATCCGTTTGTTTATCAAGATAAGAAGTAAAAGCAAGCGAAATTGACACCAATGCGATTACCCCTAAGGTAGCAAACATCACATAAAACCACAGCCATCTAATCCAATGGTACTTGGCCTCGACCTTAATTTCTTCATCTTTGGTCATTGTCCCTTTGACATATCCATTTTGGCTAAACATTTTATTTCCTCCAGAAATTTCTGGTAAAAACCACCAGAACAGTTAAAATTTCCAAACGTCCGAGCAGCATTGTCACACTCAAAACATTTTTGGCCGCACCGGACATCCAGCCAAAATTACCATCAGGACCGATAGACGGCACAATCCCGGGACCGGAATTGGTGATGCAGGCAACCGAAGCGCTGAAAGCCGTGGCAAAATCAATTCCTAAAAAGGCCAAAATGGTTGACGATACGGCAATTGTGGCAAAAAAAGCGGCAACAAACACCACAACAGAAGAAACCGCAGCCGGCGCAATCGCATATTGC
>CABUAP010000092.1 GCA_902489675.1 uncultured Azospirillum sp.
CGACCGAATTGGTATTTGCTTTTGCCGATTATATTGAAGAAGCAGACGATGACAAATTGCGGCAGCTTCTGCCGCAATATCGGCCGGCGCTGGTTCGCAAAACCGTTCGCCGCGGAACCGACAAATGGTTGCGCCGTCATGCTAAAACCATGATGATTCTCTAAGCATCAAGCATTGCCAGAAATTCGTCTTCGCTGAGGATGGAAATCCCGAGTTCGGTGGCGGTTTTGGCTTTTGAACCGGGGGCGGCGCCGATGACAACATAGTCCGTATTTTTTGAAACCGAACCGGCCACTTTGGCGCCGGCCGCCAGCGCTTTGGCTTTGGCTTCGGATCTTGTCAGCCGTTCCAATGTGCCGGTAAAGACAATGGTTTTAGCGGCAAACGGGCTGTCAGTATTTATTTTTTCATTAAAATCTTCAATTTCAATTTCTTTTTGCAGCCGGCGGATGGTGTTGAGGTTGTGTTCTTCATTAAAGAACTCGATAATATCATGCGCCATAGATTCTCCGATTCCGTCAATAGCCAGCAGCTTTTCCGTTTGACCTTGGGTCATTTCTTCTTCAAAATGCGGCCAGTTTTCAAAATTCTGCGCAATCAGGCGGGAGGTTGCGGTTCCGACTTGTCTGATACCAAGAGCATAGATAAAACGAGGTAACGAAATACGCCGTCTTTTATCTATGGCAGCAAACAGATTTTCAACAGATTTTCGTCCCCAGCCTTCCCGTTTTTCCAATTCCAAACCTTGTCCTTGAGCGAACAGATCATCCGTGCGGGGAGCGTTGCGTTTTTTTAAAGTGAAAATATCAGCCGGTTCGACAATCAGCTTTTCTTTGTAAAAATCTTCGATGATTTTACCGCCCAGTCCTTCAATGTCAAAAGCATCACGGGAAACAAAATGCTTCAGCCGTTCGATAGCCTGTGCGGGGCAGGTCAGGCCGCCGGTGCAACGGCGAACTGCTTCGTCTTCCTCGCGGATGGCGTGCGCACCGCACTCGGGGCATCGATGCGGAAATATAAATTCTTGAGAATGTTCCGGCCGCTTGTCAATACGCACGGTCACCACTTGCGGAATGACGTCGCCGGCGCGTTGAATAACCACCGTATCGCCGATTCGAATATCTTTGCGTTTAATCTCGTCTTCATTGTGCAGAGTTGCGTGCGAAACAATAACCCCGCCGACATTAACCGGTTCCAAATCGGCAACCGGGGTGAGGGCGCCGGTGCGGCCGACTTGGATGCGGATATCGCGTACAACGGTCAACGCCTGTTCGGCCGGAAATTTGTGTGCTACGGCCCAGCGCGGGGTACGGGTCAAAAAACCGAGCCTTTCTTGCAGGGCAATATCGTTGACTTTATAGACCACACCGTCAATATCATAGGGCAGAGAAGCGCGGATCTCCATCAGGTTGGCAAAGAAAGCTTCAATTTCTTTGATGTTTCGGCATAACCGATTGTTAGGATTGGTCGGAAATCCCCAATTTCGAAGATGAGTGAAAAAATCTTCTTGCGAATCCCACATTCTTTCGGAAACTTCGCCCCAAGTATAGGCAAACAAGCTTAGGTTTCGTCCGCGGGTAATTTCCGGATCAAGCTGCCGAAGCGAACCGGCAGCGGCATTTCGCGGGTTGGCAAATATTTTTTTGCCTTCTTGTTCGTTGATTTGGTTCAGAGAAAGAAAGTCGGCCTTCGACATATAAACTTCTCCCCTGATTTCAAGGATTTCAGGTGCATTTTCAAGCTTTAACGGTAATTGTTTGATCGTTTTCAGGTTTTCGGTAATGTCTTCCCCTTCTCGCCCGTCGCCCCGGGTTGCCCCTTGGACAAATACGCCGTTTTCATAGCGAGCGGTAAAAGAAAGGCCGTCTATTTTCGGCTCGCACATAAAGGCAAGGTCAGATTCGCTATTTAAAAATCGTTTGACTGAAGCGATAAAGTCTTCAACTTCTTCAATTGAAAAAACATCTGCCAGTGAGAGCATCGGAAAGCGATGAAGAACCTTGCCGAACGCGCTTTTGACCGGTGCGCCAACACTTAAAGACGGACTGTCGCTGCGTATCAGTTGGGGAAAGCGTTTTTCAATTTCCTCATTTCGTCGTTTCAAAGCATCATATTCGGCATCGCTCAGATAAGGGGCGTCGTTTTGATAATAGGCTTCATTGGATTTGGCCATTTCCTTTGCGATTCGTTCCAATTCCGAGGCCGCTTGTTCTGCGGTCAGATTTTCAACATCGATCATTTTTCGTCCTGCTAAACAATTTTTATCTGCCAAATAATATACTTTTATTCGTTCCTTATTTCCACTGAAAATATCTTCAAGCTGCAAAATTATGTTTTACAGCTTGTCATAATTGAAGAATTGGCATATAATCATACCATAAAATAAATAAGATAGATATTATTAACCCCTAAAATATATAGCATATGAAGACGTATAATGCACTGAATCTGAATGTTATTGCAGAAGATAAGTTCAGAACAAACAAAGGAATGAGTTACAAAGAAGCATCTGCCGAAATCGGCGTTTGCTCTTTAACTGCCGTCTTGGTAAAGAACAATGATGATGTCATTGTCGATAAGGAAAGAGTGTGGATGACCCCGGGCGGTGCATGGTTGAAAACTTCCGGTTACGCCGATGTCGGAACTGTTAAGGGAACTTACGAAGGGCTGCCGGTGATTCGCCAAGCAAAGTTCGAACGTGTTAAGGCAAATACGCTTGAAGAGGCTGTCACGGCGATCGGCGCTTGTTCTTTAGCCAAAGTTGCTCTCTGTGATGCAGACGGCAATATTATTGAAAAAGATGGCGAACTCTCTCAGGAACTGGTGTGGCTCAGCCTTTCCGGCACTTATTGGGCACGGGTTGGCGGTAACATCAATCAAAACGTCGGACTGACACTTTAAATAAAGTGAATATATTTTTGACAGGTCGGGGCATAAGAACCCGACCTGTCTTTTTTATGTCTGTTGCCGGTCAGATTTCCATTCTGCCGTTTCTTTCAACAGAGATTCGATCAGTTTCTGCTTACCGGCGCATAATTTTTTCGGCTGTTGGCAAAATACAAAGCCAATTTTTGTTTGTATTCGTTATACAAAACTGCCTTTTGCGGATAAGCAATCGGATAATCGCAAAATTTAATGTAGTTGTTCCAAGCATTACCGTTACATTGAACAACATGGATATGATATGTCCGGGTATCTTTTTCAAAATCCCCCCGCGACAAACAGTAGTTGTTCTGCCCTGTCTTCTCCGCGAAAGGCGATTCCTTGTTGCTGCAAGGCATTCTCGTAGGAAACAATATCTTCCGTCCGGTGGCTCCCGACAACAATATCGATGATCGGTTTGGTGCAAATATGAGGAATAGCTGTGCTGCCGATATGCTGAATTTCAATCGCAGTTTTCCTAAATATTTTTTTCAAAAAAAGCGATCATGTTTTCCGCGGCTGTTTTCCGTTGCGGTTGGTATGGTTCCAATTTGACTGTTCCCCGTTTCAGATCCGGCATCTTTTTATCTCCGAATTTCCAATTATCTTGATATGTTATCAGAATGTTTCTCAAACAGAAATAATTTGTTTTATTGGCCGCTCACCGGCAGTGGTGAGTATTCAGTTGTCTGTTCCCCGGTGTAAGAAGGCAGAGTTTGCAACGGAATCAGAACATCTTTTGGTTGACGAACATTATGTACAGGCATAAAAAACTTCCGTTTGTTTAAAACAAACGGAAGTTTTTTCATCAGAGAGTACGATTAGTCAGAATTTCATTACCTCTTTGGTCGATTTGCCGATACCTTTTTGCATAAGCGCTTTTTGAACGGTTTCATAATCGAGCCTGGGGCTATAATACCCATCTTTTTCCGGCCGATTCTGCGCAAACAGCACAGACGGATGCAAATCAAAAATTCCGGCGGCGTTAGCGGCCTCCAAATCACCCGGTGTTACAATTTCCGCATACAAAGCGGCTTGCAGCCAACGAAGTTTCAGCAGTCCGTCAGATTTCATCCCGCCCATACTGCGAAATCCGGTAAAGTAACGTGCACACTCTTCGGGCAGCTCTCCGTTATTGATGGCAGTCAGCAGTCGAGACGGCTTTTTCAGCTGTTTTCCTTTTTCGGAATATCCGCTGAAGGCTTCTCCGCCGACATTGTAAATGAAATGGGCAACGGCAATGATCTGCCCGTCACTCATTTGGACGTTTACATAACGGAAAAACGGCTGGACGTGCTCTTTGAGATAACGAACGGTAACATCGAACGCTTCTTTTTTGTCGATCGATTCGCCATCCTTTACCAGTCTTTTGCCGACAACCGTGTTGTTGAAACCGTACGCGAATCGTTCGCCGGTCGGATAAGTTGTCTGGCTGAAGCCGGAAGAGTAGACGATGGATACGACAATCTCGTTAAGACACTCGCCGAATCTTTCGTTGTTGTACTGTACAGGATCAACCGCAGGCTCTTCTGTCACAACAGGCAGCGGCGGCAGAGGTTCTTCCTGTGGCGGATCGCTTTTTACAACATTGTAAATAACCACGCCGCAAATAACGGCCAACACAGCGATTGCAATAGCAATCAATTTTTTCTTTTCCATAAATGAAAATTTTAGAAGTTTTAAAATCCCATCTTGGTCGCATTGGGAAGACGCGGCAGATAAATAATATCCACATAATTGAAAAACAAATTAAATATAATGTAAAATGAAAGAAGACGCAAGCATTATTTAAAAGAATCTATATACAAAAAAACATCCCCCGATTCGGAGGATGTCTAAATTCATTTAGCAGATTCGCATAAAGTTATTGGGGAGCAATCACCATCATCATTTGGCGTCCTTCAAGCTTCGGTTCCGATTCGACCTTGCAGATTCCTTCCAAATCATCTACGATTCGGCTCAAAACCTCTTTGCCCATATCGTTTGCGCTCATCTCGCGTCCTTTGAAACGCATCGTAAACTTTACCTTGTCCCCTTGTGCCAAAAACTTTTTAGCCTGTTTGATTTTTACTTCATAATCATGAGTATCAATCATCGGTCGCAGCTTCAATTCCTTGATATTAACAACTTTTTGGTTCTTTCGTGCTTCATTCTTCTTCTTTTGCAGTTCGTATTTATATTTGCCGTAGTCAAAGATTTTACAAACCGGAGGAACAGCCTGCGGGGAGATTTCAATCAAATCGAGTCCGGCATCAGCCGCCATGGCAAGAGCCTCTCGAATCGCAATAACCCCTTTATTTTCTCCGTTTTCATCAATCAAACGAACTTCTTTGGTTCTGATTTCCTGGTTAATGCGCGGTCCGTCGCCTTCTCGTACTGGCGCATTGGTATTTTCTTTAGATATTTTAGCCTCCTCAAATAATTAAATAACTCTTTATATATTACAAACCGGAAATAGTTTGGCAAGTAAAATATATATTACAATCATAAAATCAACTGCCCGAAAGTATAGGCTATAACGGAAGTATCTATTGAC
>CABUAP010000093.1 GCA_902489675.1 uncultured Azospirillum sp.
TGGTGCCTTTTCTATAGAACCCCCAGTTTACTGGGGGATATCTATAGGCCTTACAGACTCTCCCATTTTAATGGGGGTTGAATGCTAAGGTGTCGTTAGACACCGCTATATACCTTTGAGCGTGGTCAAACCATTAGGCTTGTTTCATTAATAGAATCCCCGGTTTACATAAGGATATCTGTTGTTTGGAGGAGAAACGATCGGCAGCGTAAGTGGGGCGGCTGTCAGACGGGGGTTAATGAAAATATAAAGTAAGGCGAGCGAAGGCCTTGAGGAGAAAATGAGCGGTATTGTATGCGGCGGAAAAGGGCGGGGAGAGGTATGCTTGGGCAGACGGAGAAGAAAGTGGGGAACGCGGTATTAAAGGCCATATGCAGCAGATAGTCGGTAAGAAGAGAAGTAAACGGTATTTTGTTGACTAAGAACGTGATTTGCGTATAATTAAACCGTTTGCGACTTATTATTTATTAAATACTATTGCTTATGAATCAGAATTTTGAGCGGGATTTGGAAAATTTAAAAGAGCTGTTGCTCAACCCGCAAAATGTACAAAGAAAAGTGTGCGAAGAACGCAACCGGATTATTCCGATGCTGATCGAATCGGAAAAAATGACGGTTGACGTTTTGCTTGAACGTGCACGGCGGATCAAACCGTTAATGCGCATTCGCAAGGCAGAAAAATGCAAGGCGGATCCGGAAGACAATGACAAGGCGACGTATTTGGTTTTTACCAAACCGGTTGACCTGCGTCAAAGCTATTATTACGGTTATTCTTACCGGGAAAATACTGTTTTTGCCGAAGACGGGCAACCGCTGCCGACAGGAGAGTTGCAAGAGGTCGGACGTTTTATCTGCTATCATCGTTACGGCGGGTACTGGATGTTTCTGCGACCCGGTGTTGACGAAGTGCTGCAACAGTTGCCGGCAGAATTGGATGACGGCGGCGACGCGGTGTTTGAGGTTCGTTTCGCCTCGCTGCGGCCGGAGGATATTTTTAATGCGACAATCGACCGCCATGTGTCGGAGGTTATCGTCTATCGTCCGGCAAAAGGTTTGCCCGGGGAAGTAAAGTGTCAACCGGTGATTATCGGTGACAAAACTTATCTCTGTTGTGCAGAATAACAAAATTTTTTTGGGAAAAGGGCTTGTGAAGTTTTTCGCAGGCTCTTTTTTTGTTTAGCCGATTCGCTATAAAAATTGAGGATAAAGAGAAAGTTGTTGCAATAATTTAAAAATTGTGTATTAGATTGTTTCCAAATGGGCACTTCTGCGCCCCAATTCGGTTATTTTAAAGATTAAGGAAATAAAAATGGTATCATTAGCAGAAAAAATGGCTGCCAATCTGGATATGGCGGCATTTGGCAAGGCCGAAGAGCTGAAAAAAAGATTATGGTTTACGATTTTGGCTTTGATCGTATTCCGGTTGGGAACTTTTATCCCGCTGCCGGGGATTGATCCGAAAATTTTGGCCGATATCTTTTCGCGCAACTCAAACGGTATTCTTGGTATGTTTAATATGTTTGCCGGCGGTGCGCTTGAACGTATGACTATTTTTGCTTTGAATATTATGCCCTATATTTCGGCGTCCATTATTCTGCAACTCGGCCAGTCGGTGATCCCATCGCTTGCTGCTCTCAAAAAGGAAGGCGAGGCCGGTCACCGCAAAATTGTCCACTATACTAAGGTGTTGACAGTTCTGATTACGGTTATTCAAGGTTACGGTATTGCTGTCGGACTCGAGGGAATGGTCGGCAGTGCCGGGCTTTCCGCTGTTGTTATGCCGGGTTTTGTGTTTAAGTTTACCACCATTGTTTCGCTGGTCGGCGGTACGATGTTTATCGTTTGGCTGGGTGATCAGATCACTTCCCGCGGGGTTGGCAACGGTTCGTCGCTGATTATTACCGTTGGTATTATCGCCAATATCCCGACCGCTTTGGCGCAGACGTTTGAGCTCGGTCGTGTCGGTTCGATGTCGATTTGGGTTATACTTTTGCTGATGGCTATGGTTCTCGGTTTGATCTATGTGATTGTTTTGGTTGAAAGAGCTCAGCGCAAAATTACCATTCAATATCCCAAGCGTCAGGTCGGTGCGCGGATGATGACTTCTTCGGAAAGTTCTCACTTGCCGCTCAAAATCAACCCGACTGGTGTTATTCCGCCGATTTTCGCCAGCTCGCTTTTGCTGTTGCCGATCACAATTGCCAATTTCTCGGCTACCAACGGCCCGAGCTGGGCACAGACTTTGAGCCAGCTTTTGGGACACGGTCAACCGCTTTATTTGGCTCTTTATGCCGGTTTGATTATCTTTTTTGCCTTTTTCTATACCGCAGTCGTGTTCAATCCGGAAGAAACGGCGGATAATCTGAAAAAACACGGCGGCTTTATTGCCGGTATTCGTCCGGGCAAAAATACGGCTGACTATCTTGACTATGTTATTACCCGTCTGACCGTGCTTGGTGCCGCTTATCTGACCGCACTTTGTATTTTGCCGGAAATTTTGATTTCCAAATTGTCGGTTCCGTTTGTTTTGGGCGGTACCACTCTTTTGATCGTGGTTCAGGTAACGATGGATTTTGTCGGTCAAGTGCAGACTCATCTGATTGCTTATCAGTATGAAGGGTTGCTGAAAAAAGCTGCATTGGTCAACAAAAAAGGAAAGAGAAGATAATGAGTTTTGCAAACGGAAACGGGATGCACCTGATTATGACCGGTGCTCCCGGTACAGGTAAAGGAACTCAGGCCAGTGTTTTGAAACGCAAGTATGGCATCTGCCATCTTTCGACCGGTGAAATGCTGCGGGAAGAAGTTAAGAAGGGAACCGAAGTCGGCGCACAGTTGAAAGATCATCTGGCTGCCGGCGGGTTTGCTCCCGACGAATTGATGATTAAAATGGTTTCCGCCCGGATCGAAGAAGCTGATTGTAAAAACGGATTTATCCTGGATGGCTTTCCGCGGACGTTGGAGCAAGCGGAAGTTTTGGAAAAAATGCTGAATGAAAAAGGGGTCACGCTGGATGCGGTTATTGAAATCCAAGTGCCCGATGATATTATTGTTGACCGTATTCTGGGGCGTTATACCTGCATGACCTGCGGTGAAAGCTACAGTGACAAGTATCACAAACCGAAGGTTCCCGGTGTTTGTGATATCTGCGGCGGAACAAAATTTTCCAGACGACTCGATGATACAAAAGAAACAATTGAGCGCCGTCTGAAAAAATATCGCGATTATACTTATCCGACAATCGCATATTATAAAGAAAAAGGATTGCTGCGCAGCATCGACGGCAACGGGGTCGTAAATGTGGTGGCCGAACGGATTGATGAGGCGCTGAAAAACAAATAAGTGTTTAACAAAAAGTAACTTTTTTGAAAAAATGCTGAAAGTAAGGGTTGACACGGACAAATATTAGCATATAATCCGGCTTAATTTTGAAAAGTGGTGATCAACTTTTTGAGTTTTAATTTAAAATAAATGGAGATGAAATTTGGCTCGTATAGCTGGTGTAAATATTCCGACTGCCAAAAAAATTGAAATCGCTTTGACTTATATTTTTGGTATCGGTAGAAAAACTGCTCAGGACATTTGTGCAAAATCGGGGGTCAATCCGGATGTGCGCGTACAGGATATGTCCGAAGAAGACATTGCCAAGGTGCGTGAAGTTATTGATCGCGATCACCTGGTTGAAGGCGAACTGCGCCGAGATGTCGGGGTTAACATTAAAAGACTGATGGACCTTGGCTGCTACAGAGGACTGCGGCACCGTAAGGGATTGCCCGTCCGCGGACAGAGCACGAAACAAAATGCTCGTACCCGCAAAGGTAAACGCAAAACCGTTGCAAACAAGAAGAAATAAGAAGAGGTAGGGTCCCAAATGGCAAAAGCAACACAGAAGAAAAAAGAAAAGAAGAACATCACTGCCGGTGTCGCGCATGTGAATTCTACTTTCAACAATACTCGCATTACTATTACCGATGCTCAGGGAAATACCGTGGCTTGGTCTACGGCCGGTGCTCAGGGTTTTAAAGGTTCTCGCAAATCAACTCCTTATGCAGCTCAGGTTGCTGCTGAAGAGGCCGGCAAAAAGGCTATTGAGAACGGTATGAAAACCTTGGAAGTCGAAGTTAAAGGCCCAGGTTCCGGCAGAGAATCTGCAATTAGAGCTTTGCAGGTTGTCGGTTTTACCATTACCACCATCCGTGATGTTACTCCGATTCCGCACAACGGCTGCCGTCTGCGCAAACGCCGCCGCGTGTAATTTATGGCTTTTTGATTGTGAGGCTAAAAATTCTTTTAGCCTCGCCATCTTTTGATTTTTTGTAAATATGCATATGCACTTTAAATGAGGATATCCACGTGATTCAAAAGAATTGGCAAGAACTTATTAAACCGACTAATCTTGAAATTGTTCCCAGCGATGGCGGCAACAAAGCAAAGATTGTGGTTGAACCTTTAGAGAGAGGATTCGGTCTTACTCTCGGCAACGCATTAAGACGTATTTTGCTGTCATCTCTGCAAGGCGGAGCTGTTACGGCAATTAAAATTGACGGTGTATTACATGAATTTTCGGTTATCCCGGGTGTTAGAGAAGACGTTACCGACATTGTTCTGAACGTTAAAGGTCTGGCTGTCGCTGTTCACAGCGAAGGACAAAAAATGATGTACCTGAAAGCCGAAGGTCCGTGCGAAGTTACCGCGGCGATGATTGAAACCGGTCATGATGTTGAAATCAAAAATCCGGATCTCGTTATCTGTACATTAGACGCCGGCGCTAAAATTAATATGGAATTGACGGTCAATACCGGTAAGGGTTATGTCCCGGCAAGCCAGAATAAACCGGCAGATGCGCCGATCGGTTTGATTGCGGTTGATGCAATTTATTCTCCGGTTAAACGCGTATCTTATCGTGTTGATCGTACTCGTGTCGGTCAGGTTACCGACTATGATAAATTGACGCTGGTGGTTGAAACCAATGGTGTTGTTACGCCGGAAGATGCCGTTGCATTTTCTGCCCGTATTTTGCAGGATCAGCTGAAACCGTTCATTAACTTTGATGAACCGGAAAACGAAGCAGAAGTTGAAAAAGAAGAACTGCCGTTCAACAAGAATTTGTTGAAAAAAGTTGAAGAACTTGAACTTTCTGTTCGTTCGGCCAATTGTCTGAAAAATGACAATATCGTTTATATCGGCGATCTGGTTCAGAAAACGGAAGCGGAAATGCTGAGAACGCCGAACTTCGGGCGTAAATCTTTGAATGAAATCAAGGAAGTCCTGGCTAAGATGGGAATCCATCTCGGTATGGAAACTCCGGGTTGGCCACCGGAAAATATTGAAGAATTGATCAAACGAGTTGATGATCATTTCTAGATATTAGAATAAAAATTAAAACTCCTCCTGTGAGCAGATTGTTCCGGGAGGAGTTTTTTATGGTTCGAACGTCTGCGTC
>CABUAP010000094.1 GCA_902489675.1 uncultured Azospirillum sp.
GTATATTCCCCGATTCTGTAGAAGCAGTGCTTAAAGAAACCGATATTAACGATATCAGCGGGATTGGCCGCAGCCATTCCCGATTGATGGCATATAACGGCGTATTTACGGCCTGGGATTTTGTGAACAGGCCGGATCAGCTGATTCGCAAACAGATGGGAATAGCGGGATTGGATTTGAAATATGAATTGCTGGGACATTATATGCGGCGGTTGGAAACAGTGCCGGCTTTGCCGCAATCGGTACAGGACACATCGGTTTTGCCGGGGTTTACGTCTGATCCGGAAGTTTTAAAATCCCAATTGCGTTATCATCTGCACCGAGCCTGTCATCGGATGCGAAAAGACGGCTGTTTTTGTACCGTTGCCGGCATTATGCTGCGTACCAAAGATTTTGCGGTGGTTTCCGATAAAATCAAACTTCCGGCGGCGTCCGATGCGGAATTTTGTATTGCCGATGCGGTGATGCCGTTGTTAAAAAATATTTATCACGCCGGTGTTCTTTACCGCAGCAGCGGGGTGATGCTTTCCGGGTTGGTATCAAGAGAAAGTTATCAGCCGGAATTGTTCGAACGTCTGCAGTTTAAAAGTAGTCCGCTTTCTGCCGCTTGGGATGCTTTAGAAAACAAATTCGGCCAAAACGTCATTAAGAACGGCTGGAGCTAAAAATCAGCTTTTGAAACTTTTGTTAATGTTAACGGCAAACAGGAAAATTTGCAAAAACATCAGGAGAAGGGCGGCTGCACTGCCGGCAATGCGAATAGCAACACCATCGTAAAACGGCGTAAGATCGGCAACCAGCAGCAACGCTCCGACAAACGGCAATATCCGTAACACGCGGCTGATCCGAAGCTGTCGAGAAAGAAGGAACAGCAAAACGCCGGAAACAACCATTAAAAGCGCCAGATAAACAATCATAGTCGTGGAAATTCCGGCCGGATCAAACCACGGAACCTGAGGCACGCCGGCGGTCTGAATCTCTGCGGTTACGAAAAACATAACCAGCAGCCACAAATTGATAACAGCATACAAAATGCGGAAAATAATGCGGTTGTCAAGCGCCCAGACAGCGATCAGCAGCAAAAGCAGAAGAATAATCAGCGGCATTTCATGGCTCCTTGACGACCGTGAGGAGAATTCAAAATTGTGTCATTCTCCCGATTGTTTGTTTCTGTTGTTATTATTTTCTGTTTTTAAAATGATGTCAATTTATAAAAAATAATGGTTGCTTGATCTGTGTTAAAATGTTACTAAAAAATACGCCAAACAGGTGTTAAAAACCTAAAAAATACAACAAATCGGAGTAACAATATGCCGGCGATTTCCCTGATTGTTCCTTTATACAACGCTGTTCGCCATCTGCGGGCTTGTTTGGATTCTGTTACGGGGCAGACTTTTGATGATTTTGAGGTGCTGTTGATCAATGATGGCTCAACCGATGATACGGCGGAGATTGCCGCCCAATATTGCCGGCAGGATGCCCGGTTCCGCCTGATTACCCGGCCGAACGGCGGTGTTTCGGCTGCGCGCAATCATGGTATGGACGAAGCTTCGGCGCCGTTTGTCGCGTTTCTTGATCAAGATGATGTCTTGCACCCGCAGGCGCTGGAAATTCTCTATCAGATGATTATTCGGGATGAGGCCGATGTCGCCTCTTTTAAAATCCGTTTTGTTCCCGATGATTTTAAAGGAGATCCGGATCAAAAACGTTTATCTGTCAAAGATGTTGTGCACACGGCCGTATTCAGCCGCACGCCGGCGGAAGATTTTTTTCAAAATCCCAAAGGCGGGCCGATTTATATCTGGAACAAATTGTACCGCCGCAAGGCTGTTGCCGGGGTGTTGTTTCCGCTTGGCGTTCAGCCGGCGGAAGATACCGTTTTCACCATGAAGATGCTGTTGACGGTCAAAAGTATGGTTTCGACCGATGTCAGCCTGCTGTATTATCGAGAAAACGAAGCATCGGTTTCCAAGCAGGGTATTACGGACAAATATGTACGCTCTCATGCGCTGGCGGCAAAGGAAATGGAACGCTTTTTTGCAGAGAAGAACGTGGCCGATGAGACTCTTCGCCGTCATCTTGACTTTTATCTCGCCCGTTTTATTTTCAAATCGCTGGTTTCCCAGCCGCTGCGGAAAATTTTTGGCGCCGATCGGCCGGAGCGGGTGGAAAAAGCGCGGGAATTTGCGGCCTCCCTCTATCGCAGCGGTGCCTTAAAACCTGAACTGTTGGGCTTTAAAAAGGCTCTGGCCTGCAAATTGTATCTGACACGCCACGATCGGTTGGCAAAATTTTTGGTATAGGAGAAAAACTTGAAACTGATTATCATCCGTCACGGACAAACCGACGGCAATGTCAAAGGGCTGGTGCAGGGCGCGGGGTTGGATCTGCCGTTAAACGAAAACGGACAGGCACAGGCGGCTGCGGCAGTGGATAAATTGCAAGCATATCAATTGCCGGTTATTTACAGCTCTACCATGCTGCGTGCCAGACAAACGGCCGAAATCATTGCTGCCGGGATCGGTTGTTCGACCGCGGTTGTCGAAGGGCTGGAAGAAGTGCATTTCGGTGAGGCGGAAGGGATGCTTTCGGAAGATGCGCACCGGGTTTACGGCGATGTGTTTGAAGTGATCAACAACGAGGAAAATCCCGGACGTTTTGATGTTTCTCTACCGGGCGGAGAAAGCATTAACCAAAGTACCGAACGGGGAATGGAAGCGTTGTGCCGGATTGCCGCCCAAAACGATCATGCCGTTGTCGGCGTCGTAACCCACGGCGCTTTGATGTTTAATCTCTATTATCGGGCTTTTAAGCAGATGCGCCGTTTTGATAATTGCGAATTTTTTGAACTCGAACTGTAAAATATGTTTTTAATTGGCGGTAAGGCTAAAAAATCATGAGAATCAGACCGAGCAGGTAAAACGAAGAAAAATAAAAAGCGCTGAACGCTGCCCAATATTCAAACCGGCCTTGAGGGCGAAAAGTGTGGTTTAAGAACGGTTTTTGAACCAGATAGCAAATAATGAACAGACTGCAGGCGTTTTGGTAAAAATATTTCCCGAGTTCCTGATCTGTCCATAGTGAAAACAAAAAATAGGCGATAAGCGGAAAAACAAACAAAAGCAACCAAAAAATCAGAATATTTTTCAGCTTTTTTCATTACCGTCTCCGTTCAATAGGATAAATTTGTTGCGCCATAATAACTCGGCGCCTGCGCGTAAGCGGCGGGAGCTGCCGTTCAATAGGATAAATTGATTATGCTATAATAGCATTAAATACTGAAATGTAAATCTATAAATATCATTTTCCGGTCCGGAAATATCCGCAACGGGGCGTACAAAGGAGCCTGAGGGCTTGGTCGGCGAGGCTCTGTTTCCGAAACGTCGTCCGGACGTCCCGGAGCGGGAATAAAAAAGCCTCCGCGGTCAACGGAGGCTTAAAAGAACCGCCTTTTTTTGTTATTATTTATCGGCGGAGCTGTTCAGCGGGTGTTTAGGACTTCCGGTCGTTGAGCAAACACCGGCGGAAAATTTTTTATTGTTTTTTCTTATTCTTAATAGACAGTCTTTTCTTCTTTGACTTTTCGGCTACGGTTTTGGGAATGCGGATTTTCAGAACCCCGTCTTCATAATCGCCTTCGGCTTTGGCATAATCCAGATCCCAAGGCAGCGGAATGGTACGTTGAAACATTCCGTATGATACTTCGGAAAAATAGTTGTCGCCTTTGCCGTGTTCAACCTTGCTTTTTTTCTCACCGCTGATGGAGAGGTAGCCGTCGGAAGAAATTTCCACATCCAGATCCTGTTCGTCAATTCCCGGCACTTCCGCCAGAACGTTAACCGCATCCTTGCTTTCCGAAAATTCAATTTTGGGTTCCAGCTGCCGCATTTCAAATTCTTCCGGCATTTCGAACATATTGCGCAAATGGGATAAAAAATGCCGGAATTCGTTTCCCGAATGTGCCGGCATATCATAGTCTTTTTGACGGTTGGTGATTGCGTTTCTCATTGTCTGTTCTCCGTTGATTGTTTTATCTCAACCGACAACATAATCACCGCAAATTGCATTTATAAGCTAAACTTAAGGATTAGTAATAACGTGCGCGTCCTTTATCCTGTTTTTGATATTCTTCAATATAAGCAGACAGTTCCTGAAAAGTCAGAAAACCGTCTTCATCCGTATCCGCCGCCTTAAATTGCTCGGTCGGAGATTGGTAGATCCCTTTTTTGCGTGCCCGTCGCGCATTTTTTTCTTCCGTACGGGTATAAGTGCCGACTTTTGCGCCAAACTCTTCGGGGCTCAATTTGCCGTCGCGGTCTTTGTCCAAACGGTTCATTTCACCAATCGCAATTTTTTGTGCGTAAGAAACCTGCGGCACATCTTTAGGTGGGTTATATTTGGCCTGAACGGCAAACGGAACCATCACGGCGGTGAGCAAAGCCGCATAAATCATCTTTTGCATCTTTAATCTCCTTTTATCTTTCATTTATCGCTACTTAACTTCTAAAAAGCATATTTAAAGCCGGTATTGAAAATCCAATTGTCATCGGCTCCGGTTTCAAAAGCGGCCTCGCCGTAAAGGCTGAAACGTCCGTTTTGATATTCCCCGTCCACCCCAAACAAGGCACGGTCTTTTTCCATATTTTGCCGATCCATGGCAAAAGTGCCGTCCATGCCGTCAAGCGTGGCTTTAACCGTTTGGTATTTATCATTAAATTCATGATACCAAGTGCCGCCGATCCTAAGTCTTAGGCTGTTTTGTTGATTAAACAGCAGTTCTTTTTCGGCATAAAAACCCAGTCCGCTTTCAACCGAAAGATTGTTGTTATGGCTGATTTTGAGTGTGCCGTCATCAACGCTGCTTTGATAAAGACCGTTGATATTAAATTCTGCCGTCGGTTGCAAAACAATACCGTATCCGGTTTCAAAGCGGCCGCGCAGTTCATTATTGTTGCCGTAGTAATAGTTTTCAATATCGCCGTTATAACGTTTTATATGATCATAACGCTTATATTCACCGTTGCCGTAGCCGCCGTACATATTACCCAGAAAACGAAAATATTCGCCGTTGATGCCAAACGGCAGCACAATTTCGGCAATAACTTCGTCTTTTTTGTTATTGTTGTCATATTTGCTGTCAAATCTGGTCAAGCTCCACCCCAGGCCGTAACTGAACGCGGCATCGTTGTTTTTGAAAATTCCAAACAGAGAAACCGCATTGTCATCACTGCCGGTCAGGTTGCCGCTGCCGTTGTGTTCACGGTTGTAATAATTAAAACCGGCAATCAGCTGGTCATTATCCTTGGCGCTAAACCAGGCATTGTCAAACTGGCGGTGCATATCTTTCATCAGGTCAAGGCTTTGCCCGGCCAACGCCGGAATAAAGTTCCGTCCGCTCAGGCGATCAATCGCTTTGGTCAATTCGGCTTGCGATGTCGCC
>CABUAP010000095.1 GCA_902489675.1 uncultured Azospirillum sp.
TAAAACTTTTATAAATTGCTTGGCTTTTTGATTAAAACTGAATATACTGAGCTTTCAAGTTTAATCATATATGAAGTAAAATGTTTGCCAAGTTAAAAGAAAAGTTCTACTCCATCAATGCTGTCAGAAATTATCGGAAGATTTTTCCGTATGTGCGGCCTTATTGGTGGCGAGCGCTGTTGTCAATTCTGATTACTATCCCGATCGGTTCCATGGATGCGGTTATCGCTTGGTCGCTAAAGCCCTATATGGATGTGGTCATGGTGGAAAAAAGCACCAATGCCACTAACTATATCCCGATTTTGATTATTATTTTCAGCTGCCTGCAAAGCCTGCTCAATTATGCGGCCACTTATCTCAATACTTGGGTAGGGCGGAAAATTGCCAATGATGTCAAAATGGATTTGTTTGACCGGTTGATGTATTGCGAAGCCAGTTTTTTTGATCGGACGACTTCCGGACAGGTTATGTTTGGTTATAACAGCGATGTGGATACAGCGTGTAACGGTTTGCTTTCAAACTTAAAACTGTTTACTACTCGAGTGTTTTCTTCCATCTCGCTGATTTTTGTGCTTTTTTACAATTCCTGGCAGTTGGCGTTGATCGCAGTGGTGGTTTTGTTTGGCGCTTTATATCCGTTGACAACGGTTCGCCGCCGCATTAAGTCGGTGATGGATAAGACTATTTTTTCGGGGGCTGCCGTTATGAGTCATTATAACGAAACTTACAGCGGTAACCGGATCATTGCATCTTATAATCTTTACAAGTATCAGAGTCATCGTTTTCGCGAAACGCTGAAATCTGTTTTTAAGCTTGGGATTAAGATGATTCAACGGACGGGGATGATGTCGCCGTTGATGCATTTTATTGTTTCTTTAGGCATTGCAGCGGTTATTTGGACCGGCAGTTACTTGATTGTGCATCATCAGATTACGGCCGGGAATTTCGTTTCCTTTATTACGGCTTTGATTATGCTGTATAATCCGATTAAGTCGATCGGCAATAATTATAACAATGTGCAAATGGCGTTTATGGCGATGGAACGTGTTTTTGATAAACTGGAGCGGAAACCGGCTATTTGCAGCAAAAAAGATGCGGTTGAACTAACCGAGGTGAAAAAAGGGATAGAATATCGTGACGTCTGCTTTGAGTATGCGCGCAATCATCCGGTCTTGAAACATATTAATATGAAAGTCGAGGTTGGGCAAACGATTGCTTTGGTCGGTAATTCCGGCGGCGGAAAGACGACGTTGGTCAATTTGCTGCCGCGTTTTTATGATGTTAAATCAGGCGGTATTTTGATTGACGGAACAGATATCCGTAACTACAGCCTGAACTCTCTTCGTGACAGGATTGCGGTTGTTTTTCAGGATAACTTCCTGTTTGACGGCACAATCAGAGAAAATATTTTGCTTGGGAAAGAAAGTGCCTCAAATGAAGAACTAAATGCCGCAGTCAAAAGCGCTTGTTTGGAGGAATTTGTCAGCGGATTGGACATGGGGCTTGATACCGAAATCGGCGAGCGGGGTGTGCTGCTTTCCGGCGGACAAAAACAGCGGATTGCCATTGCCAGAGCTTTTCTGAAAAATGCACCGATCGTAATTTTGGACGAGGCAACTTCAGCATTGGATAATAAGTCGGAGGCGGTTGTTCAGCAAGCGATTGATAACCTGATGAAAGACCGGACGGTATTTATTATTGCCCACCGGCTTTCGACCGTGCGTAATGCTGACCGGATTGTGGTGGTCAATTATGGGGAAATTGTTGAGAGCGGCACGCATGAAGAGCTGTTGGAAAAAGAAAACGGCGTTTATGCTTCTTTGTACAAAAGCCAGTTGAAATAAGGATAGAATGATGAAAAAAGAACTGTTGGCTCCGGCCGGAGATTTGGAAGCCGGATATGCGGCTTTGTTTTATGGGGCCGATGCGGTCTATTTGGGATTGAAGCATTTTTCGGCGCGGGCAACGGCAACTAACTTTGATGAAGAAGAGCTAAACGAATTTGTCGGTTTTGCTCATGCTAAGGGCAGGAAAGTTTATGCGGCAATCAATACGTTGATTGAGGAAAATGAACTGCCGGAACTGTTGAAAAGTTTGGATATCTGTTCTCATTGCCGGGTGGATGCGGTCATTTTGCAAGATTTGGGCGTGGCGCGGATTATTCGGGAACAATATCCGGAATTGGAACTGCACGCCAGTACCCAAATGGCCGTACACAATAAGGAAGGCGCGCTGGCGCTGAAGAAGCTGGGATTTTCCCGCGTGGTGCTGGCGCGGGAACTGAACTTGAATGAGATTAAGGATATTGCGTCGATTCCGGGGTTGGAAACGGAAGCTTTTATCCACGGCGCCTTATGTTATTCTTACAGCGGGATGTGTTTGTTTTCGTCTTTGGAATGCGGGCGCAGCGCCAACCGCGGCAAATGCCTTTATCCCTGTCGGTCTGAATTTGAGGGTGAAAACGGCAGTCGACATTATTTTTCGATGAAGGATATGGCGCTTAAAGATGATATTTTGAAAATGCCGGTCACTTCGCTAAAAATTGAAGGGCGGAAGAAAAATGCTCTGTATGTGGCAGCGGTGACCGATTATTATCGCCGGATTTTGGATGGCAAAGGCTGCGATACGGCGCGAGAAGAAAATATTAAGCAGATTTTTTCCCGCCCATGGTCGGAGTTTCATCTGCACGGCAAGGATAAGACCGTGGTAGAACCTGATTTTGTCGGCCATCGCGGACTGCCGGCCGGTAAAATTGAGCAAGTGTTTAAGGGGCGTATCAGTTTGCATATCAGGCATGATATTGCCCGTCATGACGGGATCCAGATTGATGTGCCGGGAGAAGAGCGGCCGTTTGGTTTTTCTTTGCAAAATATGCAGGTTAAAGGGCAGAGTGTTTTTGAGGCCAAAGCTGGGGATGAGGTTGTGATTTTTCTGCCGCCGCAGGCACCAAAGCTGGAAAAAGGGTTGGCGGTTTATCTGGCTTCTTCCAGCCGGGTAAAAGGGGCGTACGATTACCGCCGTCCCAAACCCGGGGAATATCGGCAGCGTTTGCCGCTTGAAGTGCAGGTTGTGATTGCGGACGATAAAGTGACCGCGGCGGCGGAAAATGTTTCAGTTGAATTGACGGGTGAGTTTTTGCCGGCCAATGATATTGAAAAAGTGGAAGATGCCGTGCGCAGCGCTTTTGCCAAAACCGGTGATACCGCGTTTGAACTGTCGGCAATCAACATTGATAATCCGCGCGGACTGTTTGTTCCGCTGTCTTTGCTGAATGCCTTGCGCCGTGAGTTGTACGCCCAAATCCGGCCGCAGGAAAAAACGGCGGTTTTGCCGCAGATTGACAAACCGGCGGTGGTGGAAAAAAGCGGTTGGATTATCCGTACCGATGATTTGAACACATTATCAAATATCAATTTGAATGAAGTTGACGAAGTTATTTTCCTGCTGCCGCAGGCGTTTGATGCCGAACGGTTGAAAGTTATTCCCAAAAACAAATTGCGATTAGCCTTGCCGGCTTTGGAGCGTGCACCGGCAAAATATGCCGAGTTGATTAGGTGTTTGCTTGACGGCGGTTTCAAAAAATGGGAAGCAGCCAATTGGTGGGGGTTGAGTATGCTGCCGTCAAAAGGCATTGATCTCAGTTTTGACAGCAGCCTTTATGTGCTGAACACGCAGGCTGCACAGGCGGCAAAAGATGCCGGTGCGGGGCGGATAACTCTGTCGGTTGAGGATTGTTTGGGAAATATGCAGGCGTTGGCAGAAAAATCTCCGCTGCCGGTGGTGATGCCGGTTTATCAAGATGCGCCGCTGTTTACCAGTGCCGTTTGTATCCGTGCCAATCCGTGTAAAGGATGTGCCAGAGGGGAGAAGTGGTTGAAACTGCGTCATGAAGGAAAAGAATATCTGGCTTTATCCAAAAACTGCCAGACGATGCTTTTTGCCGGTCGTCCTTTGTGCTTTGCGGCCGAAGCTGGTGCGGTGAGGGCTGCTTACTATCGGGTTGATTTTGTATATCGTCATTATTCGCCGGAAGCGGCTGCGGCCGTATGGAATAAAGTACGTCGGTTTGAAGATGTATCCGGAGGGACGAAAGGAAACCTTGTTTCCGGCGGAAATTTCTGATTTTTTAAGATGGGAAACGCCCCGATTGCTGTCGGGGCGTTGTTTTATGCAGATTTTACAGCTGGTTTATTTACCGAGGCCGAACCAATTTTTTAAACCTGATTTTTCTTTGATGCTGTCAACAACGTTGTTTAAGCTGTCTTCCGCCGCGCTTTTCAGATCTACCAGTTTGCTTTTGACCACTGTTTGATAGGCGGTATCAAAGATTTTTTGCAAAACAACGGAAATTGTATCGGCAATGCCTGTTCCGTTTTTGTTTTTTTCTTTGCCGATATCTTGCATCTTTATTTTTGGCAGCGGAACTTCAACCGACGATTTTTGGCCGGCCAATGATGCTGCCAGAGCGATATTGCCGCCGCAAACGGTGAGATGTTCAATTATGACTTTTTTGCTGTCTTTTACCGTTTGTTGCTCTGAGGCATTTACTTTTTTATCGGTGATTTTCGGTGTTTTGTCTGAGGCTGTATTGGCTTTGATGTTGGCCAACAACTGGGAAATGTTATTTTGGGTGATGGAAAGCATTTCGTAAGAAATTTCCGGTTTTTCTATCTCAATATTTTCGATGATAATGGTGTTTGATAAAATAGATTTCAGATTGACTTTTACGGCTACTCTGCCCACACTCATGATGTGGGGACTGCTGTAGTTTTCGGGGTTGGCAACCGTCAGATTTTGAATTTCCACTTTTCCGTTCATCAGATCCAGTTGGAAACCGCCCAGATTGACATCGGTGCCGGTGACCTGACTTCCGTATTTATGGACGATATTTTTAACAATAGTTTCCGTTGACGGGGTTAGGTAATAAACGGCTGCTCCGATAACGGCCAGGGCTGCCAAAATTATAATAAGTTTTTTCACGATAGCCTCCAAGTTTTTCTTAATTATAAAGCAAATTAAACCGGTTTGTTATTGAATGATTTCCGGTTGACAAGAAGATGTTATTATACAGTTAGTGAAAATAAAGTAAAAAAAATCAGATTTGCTTAAAAAAAAGGTTGCAAAAATAATTTATGCGGTTTATAGTCCGCTACATAAATTATGGGTGCGTAGCTCAGTTGGTAGAGCAACTGACTCTTAATCAGTGGGTCTGGGGTTCGAGCCCCCACGCGCCTACCACTTGATTTTCAAGGCTTTGCGAAGAATCGCTAAAGCCTTTAATTTTTGCTAGTAGACCTATAGTAGACCAGAAAGAGAAAACACCGGCGCAATCAAACAGTTTCCAAAATGGAAATAACCACTTGCGAATCGGTTTACAGCTGCCGTTAAATCACTCGGAAAACTCGGGCGCTTTATTGTCGTTTTCCCTTTATT
>CABUAP010000096.1 GCA_902489675.1 uncultured Azospirillum sp.
CATAACCACATGGTTTTATACAATATTTTCATAACCTTTCCCCTTTATCCAAATAGTTCGTTCAGGTGATGTAAAATATTGTACGATAGATAGTTATAGATAATTTCCCCGCTAGCCCTTGATTTTTCGTCTTGATTTTTGCTGCATTTTATCGTACCTTTTTCTGCGACAAGCACCAACAAACAAAACCCCGTTAAATTTAACGGGGTTTTGTCTTTTTCATCCAACGAAAAAATTAACCGGCATAAAAATAACAGCCGACAACAATTGCGGTGACGATTCCCGCCAGATCGGCCAGCAGCGCGCAAGGCAGCGCCGAACGGGTTTTAGTTATCTTTACCGCGCCGAAATAAACCGCCAGCACATAAAAAGTAGTTTCTGTCGAACCCTGAACAATAGAGGCGACAAAACCGGGGAAACTGTCGGCACCATAGGTCTGCATGGTTTCAATCATCATTGCCCGGGCACCGCTGCCGGAAAGCGGCTTCATCAATGCAGTCGGCAACGCCGGCACAAAACCGGTATCTACGCCCAATCCAGACAAGGCTTTTTCCACGCCGGACAGCAGCAGCTCAAACATTCCCGAAGCGCGAAACACGGCAATCGCCGTCAGCATCGCCACCAGATAGGGAATGATCGTAACGGCAATTTTAAAACCTTCTTTGGCGCCTTCGACAAACAGTTCGTAGACATCTTTTTTCTTCCACAGCCCCCACAAAATGAAAAATGCCGCTGTTGAAAAAAGAATCATATTGCCGACGGCGGTTGAAACCAAAGTTCTATCCGCAGCCGGCAACCGCAGAAAGCCCCAAGCCGCGGCAAAAACCGCAACAACGGCAAAAAACAGCCATCCCAGCACGACCCGGTTGAAAATATTGAGTTTCTGTACCACGGCAACAGCCAAAAAACCGACCAGAGTCGAAGCCGAAGTTGCCAACAGAATCGGTACAAAGACGGCCGCCGGATTTGCGCTGCCGAGTTCCGAACGGTACATCAGAATCGTAATCGGAATAAGGGTTACCGCAGAAGAGTTAATGACCATAAACATAATCTGCGCATCGGAAGCGGTGTCTTTATGCGGGTTGTCCGCCTGCAGTTGTTCCATCGCCTTTAACCCGGCCGGCGTCGCCGCGTTGTCCAGCCCGAGCACGTTGGCGGCAATGTTCATCACCATTGAACCGACGGCCGGCGAATCGGCCGGCACGCCGGGCATGATCCGCGCAAACAGCGGCCGCAGCAGACGCGCCAAAGCTTCGGTAATGCCCGACTGCTCGGCGATTTTCAACAACCCCAGCCACAGGCAGAGCAGCCCGGTCAAATTAAGCGCAATCGAAAAGGCTGATTTAGCCGAGGCAAAAAGCGCCGCCGCCAGTTCGTTCCAGACCGCCCAATTGCCGCCGATACTTTGCCAAAGCGCACCCACAAAAGCGGAAAGAAAAAAGAACGACCAGATTATTTTGAGCATGGCGCCCCCTCGTCAACTTCGATAAAACCGGACGACTGCATGGCGTAAAAACCCCAATAGATGCCCTTTCTGCGGATCAGCGCGGTATGCGAACCGCTCTCGATGATTTTTCCCTTATCCATGACAATAATCCGATCCATTTCCTTTAAGGTAGAAAGCCGGTGAGCGATGGCTATGACGGTTTTGTCCGCCATCAGGCTTTTTAAGGATTCCTGAATATATTTTTCGCTTTCGCTGTCCAGCGCCGAGGTTGCTTCATCCAAAATCAGAATCGGCGCATTTTTGAGAATAGCGCGGGCAATTGCGATCCGCTGCCTTTCCCCACCCGAAAGCATCACCCCGCGTTCGCCGACCTTGGTTTGGTAACCTTCCGGCAGACGCATGATAAAGTCGTGGATATAGGCCCGGCGGGCAGCTTCGAACACTTCTTCGTCAGTTGCCTGCGGCCGGCCGTAACGGATATTTTCCATAATGCTACGGTTAAACAAGCTCGGATCCTGCGGGATCAGCGCAATCTGCCGACGCAGACTGTCCTGAGTAACACAGGCAATATCCTGCCCGTCAATCGCGATTTTGCCGCGTTGAATGTCATAATAGCGGGAAAGCAGTTTGATCAGGCTCGATTTGCCCGACCCCGAACGGCCGACCAGACCGATCTTTTCGCCGCCGGCAATTTGCAATTCAAACCCCTCAAACAAAAAGCGGGCGCCTTTGTAGTGATAGTTGATATTGGCAAATTCAATCGCCCCTTTGTCCACATTCAATTTAACCGCGCCGGAAACGTCGTTGACGTCACAAGGTTTGGACAGCAGTTTCAATCCGTCGCGGATACTGCCGTAAACCTTGAAAAATTGCATAAAATTCATTGAGAGCATACTGAAAGTATTGCTCAAAATTGCAATCAAAGACTGCAGCAGCACAAAATCGGCAACATTGATTTCGCCGATATACCAGTACCACACCGGCAGTGCGTAAAACAAAACCTGAACCAAAGCACGAAACAGGTTCTGCCAGATAAAAATTTCGCCAAACTTGCGCGTTTCCGCCCGATCGGCCGCGGCTGCCGTTTTCATGAACTTGAAATAGTGCCGGCGTTCAAAACGATAGTTGCTGAAATTCTTAACCAGCCCCGCATTGGTAATGCTGTCGACCAGCACGCCGTTGGCTTCCGACATGGTCTGCGCCCTTTTTTCGGAAACCGGAACCATGCCGCGGCTCAGACGGTATATCACATAAATGACTGCCAGATTGAGCGCGAGCAATATAAAGGCCAGCATCAAATTGACTTTGAGCACAAAACCGATGGTGATTAACATGGCGGAAAGCGGGGTCAGGAATCCCCACACCAGATTGTAATACATCGGGTAAATACTGTCGATAATGGTTTTGGTTTTGCCTGAGATATTGCCGGCCATTTCTTCGGCAAAAAAAGCGGTTGAATGCTGATGCGCATAGTCAAACAGGTCTTTGGCCACATTGGCAACACAGCCCGGCATAAAACGCGCCTCGAGAAAACAGATCATATTTTGCGCCAGACTTTTCAACAAAAGCAGTGCGGAAGCAATCACCACCAACACTAACGCCTGCCGCAATATTTCCTCACGGATGCCGCCGCCGGAGATAACCCCGACAATTTCCGCCGCATAATAAAGCGACAACCGCACCAAAAATTCGCCGGCAACAATCGCACCGAGATTGGAAAAGAACAGCAGTTTCTGACGGGAGAAATAACGCCAGAGAAAAATCCACACCGAAGAGGGGATGGTTTTTATTTCCATTTTTTCTTCCTTTGTTTCAGGCGGGTCAATTTATCGCTGACTATCGCCGTATCACGTCCGGTTTTGGCCAGACGATCATACATACGTTCAATTTCTTTTTCCAGATAGGCCTGTTCGATCTCATTAGCCAATGTCTGCCGTTGTTCTTCGCTGCCGGCCGCTTCAATCTTTTTCATCTCCGCCCAGATATCTTCCACATGGACGCTGCTGTCGGTTTTCTTTTTCAGAAAATAGGGCAGTTCATAAGCCAGCTGACGGGCATTGGCATAGGCTTCTTTGGCATCGGCGCAATTGTTATAGCGCATCCGAAGCAGGCGGAAAGCCGTTTCCAGTTCCTCGCTGTCATCCACCACAATAAACGGCACCGGCGAAGCAAAGCCGCTTGAAGCCAGAACTTTCAGATACTCCAGAATATGGTAAAAAAAGCCGTTGATATTATAGATGATAAAAGGCTTGGTTTTCAAAAAACCGTCCTGCATAGCCACACAGTCGTAGGCCAGTTCGTCCAAAGTGCCGACTCCGCCCGGCGCAAAAACCACAATGTCGGCTTCCAGCAGTTTGATTTTGCGATTTTCGAGCGTATCCTCCACCAAGACTTCGCCGATCTGCGTCAAAACTTCGTCTTTTTCATAAAGCTCATAGTATTCACGGGTGGTAACGCCGACAATCGGCGTAACATCACTGTAATATTTATCTTTGCGCTCACGCCAGTTATCCAACACGCCGCGGGCAACCGCCCCCATCACGCCGGAATTGGAAAAACCATAATCAAGGCAAAACCCCATTTTGGCAATTTTGGCGCCCATTTTGTAACATTCTTCAACATAAGCCGGATCTTTGCCGTCGCAATGCCCGCCGGAAACACAGACCCTCAGGTTTTTGGTTGAACGGACACAGCCTTTTTCATCTTCTTCCATTTTTATATCTCCTCAATATCACCTTTGGCCTGATCGGCATAAAATGCGGCGGCAAAATCTTCCAGCGCATTATTTTCGATTGCCGCCCGCAGACCTGCCGTCAGACGCTGATAATAGCGGATATTGTGCCAAGTCAAAAGCATCACCGCCAAAATTTCGTTGGCCTTTTGCAGATGATGCAGATAGGCGCGGGTATAGTTAGTGCACAACGGACAATCGCAGCCCTCCTCCAACGGCCGCGGATCTTCGCGATGGCGGGCATTGCGGATATTGACCGTGCCAAAGCGGGTAAATGCCTGAGCGGTGCGTCCCGAACGGGTCGGCATCACGCAGTCAAACATATCGACCCCGCGCAACACCGCACCGACAATATCGTCCGGGCGGCCGACGCCCATCAGGTAACGGGGTTTGTCATCGGGCAGCATTCCCGGCGCATAGTCCAGCACTTCAAACATTTTTTCCTGGCCTTCGCCAACCGCCAAACCGCCGATGGCATAACCGTCAAACCCGATTTCTTTCAACCGTTCCGCCGACCAAGCGCGCAAATCCTGATAATCGCCGCCCTGCTGGATGCCGAAAATCCCGTAGCCTTCACGGTTCACCCAAGCCTCTTTACTGCGTTTGGCCCAACGCATCGACATTTCCACCGATTTTTTCACCGTTTCGTAAGAAGCCGGCAGTTTGACACACTCGTCTAAGCACATGGTAATGTTGGAATCGAGCTTGTGTTGGATTTTCATCGACTCTTCGGGCGACAGAAAATATTTTTTGCCGTCAACATGAGAGCTGAACTCGACTCCTTCTTCGTTTAATTTGCGCAGTCCGGTCAGGCTCATAACCTGAAAACCGCCGGAATCGGTCAAAATCGGTTTCGGCCAATTCATAAACTTGTGCAAACCTCCCATTTTTTCCACCAGATCGGCCCCCGGGCGGAGCATCAAGTGGTAGGTGTTGCCGAGCAGGATTTCCGCGCCGGTTGCCGCCACCGATTCCGGCATCATCGCTTTGACTGTGGCACAAGTGCCGACCGGCATGAAAGCGGGGGTATTGACAATTCCGTGTTTGGTATGAAGGCAGCCGCGGCGGGCTTTGCCGGAACGGCCCAATATCTCAAATTTCAAGCTCATCTTTATCTTTCCTTATGATTTTTGTCATTATAATGCCGCAAAAGACAGCGCTTAGCAAGGGATTTGTATATTTTCCATAGACAGTCGGAAAGATAACGGCTATAATTGTTTTGTTAACAATAATTATTAATT
>CABUAP010000097.1 GCA_902489675.1 uncultured Azospirillum sp.
TTTGATGTTAATATTCGGGATAATTTGTTACCGCATTTCCCTGATTTTCAATCTGATTGATATCGCTATCAGGATATGACTGCAAATCATAAATACGGTCATCCGATTCATAAAGGGTATTTTGAATTTCATTTTGCATTTGTTCGGGAGAATTTTGCGGACTGATTTCCGGATTTTGTTCACTGGTTTCAGAAACTACATTTACCGGACTTTTACCAAGTTCCGGTGCCGGTGACGCTTTTTTCCCCGCAGCCTGAACCGGCTGTTTTCCGTAAGGAACGTCATTAACAATCGGATTGCCGAACGGATTCGGCGCATCCGCCGCCTGTTCAACGGTCATTTCATTAAAGCTGCCGTCCGCATTTTCCGCTTCGCCGTAAATAACCGTCGGCTGGGCATTATCCGATTGAGTATCAACAATTTCCACAGCCTCCGCATTAAAAGCCAGCAGCAAGCTCAATAAACCTAATAAACCGCTCATCATTTTGTCCTTTGATAAAAAAATTATATTTCTTATCCCAAAATAATCACGGCTGGTTTTCATTCAAGTTTCGGTTTTAAAATTATTTTTCCCCGTAACTTCCGCCATGTTTGCGGATCTCTACTTTTTGCAACATCGGATTTTCTGCCAGCCGAAGCCGCCCGCCTTCCGCCTCCAACTTAATACATTCGGCATTAGGAATCTTGTCCATTTTCAGCCCAAAATGAAGCAGCATCGCCCGGGTAACCGCAGAATGGGTAGAAACGGCAATATTTTCATATGATGTTTCCGAAAATTTCTGCAATGCCCGCATAATCCGTTCCTGAATTTCCCGTTTGCTTTCCCCGCCGTCAAATCGCGCATCCAAAAATTCGGGATTAAGATTGCGCCAAGCGGCATATTGTGCGGGATACAGCTCTCGAATTTTTTCTTTGCTTTGCCCTTCGGCGATGCCGAAATTTCCCTCTATCAAATCTTGTTCCATCACAATCGGCACCCGACACTGCATTTGTACGATCTTGGCGGTATGATAGGCACGTTTGAGCGGCGAACAGTAGATAACATCCAATTTTTTATCTTTTAAGGACTGTGCCAGTTTTTGGGCCTGTTCAATACCGGTTTCGTTCAAAAACAGGTCTACCCCCTGCCCCTGCCAAACACCGGCGGCATTCATGTCTGTCTGCCCGTGGCGGAAAACATATATATTTTTCATTTAACTGTCTTTTCTGTTGAAATTTTTCAATAAAATTATTTATAACCTTTTTTTACAGATTGTACAACAATCTTAAACAAACAAAAAAATCCCCGCTCGCAGCCTTGCGAACGGGGATTTGCAGCCTTGCTCAAAATTAAATAAGCTTTTTCACATCTTGGGCAATTACCAATTCCTCATTGGTCGGAATCACAAAAACTCTGACCTTGGAACCCGGTTTGGAAATTTCAACCGTTGTTCCGCGCAGTTTGTTGGCTTCCGCATCCAATTCAATCCCCATATACGCTAACCGTTCACAAATCAATTTGCGGACTTCGCTGCCGTTTTCGCCAATGCCGCCGGTAAAGACGATAGCATCGACACCGCCCATTGCCGCCGTATAAGCGCCGATATATTTGACAATGCTGTATGTATAAACCTGCATGGCGGTTACGGCATCGGGATCGCCGGCAAAATATTTGACTTCGACATCACGGTTGTCCGAACATCCGCACAACCCCAACATACCGGACTGCTTGTTCAGCAAATTGTCCACTTCCGCAACCGTTTTATTTTGAGTTTTCATAATATAAAGCGGTACAAAGGGATCAACATCGCCCGAACGCGTACCCATCACCACACCGGCCAAAGGCGTAAAACCCATTGATGTATCAATGCAAACACCGTCTTTTACCGCGCTGATGGAAGCGCCGTTACCGATATGACAGGTAATGATTTTACCGGCCTTGCCGATCAATTTTGCCGCTTCGCGCGAAACAAACAAATGCGAAGTTCCGTGAGCGCCATAGCGGCGGATTTTATATTCTTTATATTGTTCCAACGGCAGAGCATACATATAAGCTTCCGGTTTCATTGTCTGATGGAAAGCCGTATCAAAAGCCACCACTTGCGGAACATTCGGCAGCAAGGCTTTAACTGCCTTAATCCCCATCACTGCCGCCGGATTGTGCAGCGGTGCCAAAGTAGAAAGTTCATCAACAATACGGACTTCATCGTCAACCAAAACCGAACGGTCAAAGTATTCGCCGCCATGAACAACACGGTGGCCGACGCCCGAAAGCTCGTCAATACTTTTCAACACACTGCCGAGCAGCAGGTCGAGCACTTCTTTGATCGCCTCCTTGTGGGTCGGCAATGCAACTTCGGTTGTTACTTTATCGCCGTCACCGACTTTGATCGTCACCAGAGAGCCTTCGATACCGATACGATCGGCCAAACCTTTGGCCACAACTTCAAAATTGTCGCCTTCAACATTGAAAAGCTGATATTTCAGAGAGGATGAACCGGAGTTCAAGACTAAGATTTTTTCCATATTATTGTTCCTGCTTGATATTAAAGTTAAAAGTTATTTTGCGGCGGCTTGTAGCGCGGTAATGGCAATCATACCGACAATATCTTCCACCAACGCTCCGCGGGAAAGGTCATTGACCGGCGCATTCAACCCTTGCAAAATCGGCCCGTAAGCTTCTGCCCCGCCCAAACGCTGCAACAATTTATAACCGATATTTCCGGCCTCGATATCCGGGAATATCAAAACATTGGCCTGGCCGGCAACTTCGCTTCCCGGCGCTTTTTTGGCAGCAACCACGCCATCGAGCGCAGCATCGGCCTGCAATTCACCATCAATTTTGATCGACAAATCTTTATATTCCGGACGTTCCAACTGCTCTTGAGCCAAACGAAGAGCTTCACGGACTTTATCCACGCCCTCGCCTTTTCCGGATCCCATGGTCGAATAAGAAAGCAGCGCAACTTTCGGCTCCATCCCGAACTGCAATGCCGTTTCTGCGCTGTCAACCGCGATATCGGCCAACTCTGCCGCCGTCGGATTGATCACAATGGCGCAATCGGAAAGAATATAAGGCTTGCCGTTAATCACTTCCAACACGGCGGAAGACACGGCGCGCCCTTTTTTGGCAGATTTAATAATCTGCAATGCCGGACGAACCGTATCGGCTGTAGAATGATTTGCCCCGGAAACCATGCCGTCGGCATCTCCGGCTTTGATCATCATCGTGCCAAAATAGTTATAATTGAGCACTTGCTTACTTGCATCCTCAAGCGTAACGCCTTTATCTTTGCGCAATTCATAAAACATCTGGGCATAAGCCGCCAGTTTGGGAGAATTTTCGGGACTGATAATCTCGATTCCTTCCAAGCTCCACCCTTTGGCTTTATAATAAGCTTCGATTGTATCTCTGCTTCCCAAAACAACCGGCTTTGCCGCCTTGGCCGCCGCAATATGATAAGCGGCTTCAAGAACACGCTCGTCTTCGCTCTCGGGCAGAACAATGGTTTTTACATTTTCCGCCGCCTTATTTAACAGTTGTTTTAAATACGCACTTTCAGTCATTTGATCCATCCTCAAATTGGTTAATAAAAGAATTTGTCTGTAATAAACAACGAATTGATCAAAAAGTCTATAAAAACTTTTTGATTTTTCGCTACATATAGGATAAGATTTGCTCAACTTATGCCAAATTAACAGAGGAAAATATGGAAAAAACCTTATCTATGATCAAACCCGAAGCTGTTTCGCGCGGATTAAGCGGAAAAATCATCAGCGGTATCGAAGAAAACGGCCTGAAAATTATTGCACAAAAAATGCTGCGGCTTTCCTGCGAACAGGCCGCTCGTTTTTACGCCGTTCACCAAAACAAAGCTTTTTTTGAAGAACTGGTCGAAAACATTACGGCCGGTCCGGTCATTGTACAAGTATTGAGCGGAGAAAACGCCATTGAAGAATATCGCCGCCTGATGGGCAACACCAACCCCGCCGCCGCCGATGAAGGAACCTTGCGTCGCCTGTACGGCGTTTCTATCGAAAAAAACGGCGTCCACGGTTCCGACAGCCCGGAAACAGCAGAACGCGAAATTGCCTTTTTCTTCAACCAACTGGAAATTTTAGAATAACTTCAGGAGTTTGCCATGCGCCGCCTTTTTTTATTTGTCTTGCTTCTCGCCCTGTCTGCCGTATCGGCGGCATCTGCCGGCCTACCCTCTTATTCTGCCGATGTAACCGTCGATGTTACAGCCGAAAACGCGGCCGCCGCCCGTGAAATTGCCATGAGCCGCGCCAACCGTCAGGCCGTCAGCGCAGTCGCCGCCAATTTCACCACCCGCGAAGGCGTAACCGTTCTAAATAAATTGACCGACGATCAGTTACTTAATTTTATTAAAGAAACAACCGTCCTTGAAGAAAAAACATCCAATGTCCGCTATATGGCCAAATTGCGCATTACCGCCAACGACCGTATATTAAGACAATATCTGCAGGAAAAAAATGTTCCGCTGGTCGTCGCTTCTTCCGCTGAAGTCATTGTTATCCCCATTTTTCGCGAAGGCCCGGATATGCCGGCTCTTTTATGGGAAGTGGAAAACCCCTGGCGTATTGCCTGGGATCAAACCCCGCCGACCGTCGGTTCCGTCCGTTTCTTTGTGCCGGCTGCCGACACGGTTCCGTTCCTGACAAACGCCGAGCAGGCGCTCAGTCTTGATCCGGAATTATTTAAACAGCTCACCACCGTAAACAACGGCGGAGAAACTTATGTGGCAGAGGCCTACTATAACGGCGACGATGCCTTGTCCGTCAGCATTATTAACCCGCAAAACGGCAAACGACAGGTTTTCAGCGTCAGCGGACCGCGCACCTCCGAACTGTTTCGTCAGGCCGCCAGAGAAACCGGCATGAGAATTGCCGACGAGTTGAAAGGACGTAGTATCGTTACCTCAACCGAACCCGGCTCAATTACAGTTTTATACAAATTTAAAACCTTGAGTTCATGGCTGAAAACCGAAGAAAAAATTTCTGCAGTTACCGCTGTTGAGGATATTCGTGTCAATGCAATCGGCAACGGACGCATCCAGTTCCAAATCAACTATATCGGCGATCTGGAAACTCTGCGCGGCGCGCTGCAGTCTTATCATTTGCAGCTGACGGAAAGCGGCGAATATTTTACATTAAGCGATATTTAGAATGAAAGAAAAAACAATGCCCAAAAATACTGCCGCTATTCCTTCTCCGGCCAAATCCAACAAAGTTTTCTGGCTGGCGCTGTTTGCTTTTTTCTGCGCATTTGTCTATGTTCTGCGGTCCGTACTGCTGCCTTTTGTCGCCGGCATCATCATCGGCTATCTGCTTGATCCGCTGGTAGACAAATTTACCCGGCTCAAAATCAGCCGCACTTGGTCAACCGTC
>CABUAP010000098.1 GCA_902489675.1 uncultured Azospirillum sp.
TGCGGACACTCAACCGGAAGCACTTCGCTCGGGATATAGCCGGTGCCGGTTACACCGTCAAAAAACAACCGGCGGTCAAACTGGTACCCGTCGGGCAGCGAAGGCGCAAACAAAGGCGAAACTACTGCCACCATTTCCACGCAATCACCGACTTTCAACCCCGGGTCTTTATGGATCATACTCAACCGATAACGCCCGGGCAGCGGCTTATCCTCAAAATCATACATCTCCGCCAGCAGAATCCGCGTCCGCCCGCGATAGTTGGTATCAAGCTTATCAATACGTCCCCAAAGATAAAGCTTGCGATCCGGAACTGTTTCGGCATCGCGGGAGAGATAAAAACTTTTCAGCTGGATATTGGCAAAACCGACCGAGATCAGCAGCAACAAAAGCATCATTCCGCGCAGGAACGGAAAACGGCGCACCAGCCACAGCCCAACCAAACTCACAACCGGTAGAATGGCTGTGATAAGCGGCGGTTCTGCTGGCAGCGCAAAATAAATGCCGATACCGATGCCCAAAAACACCGGCGTCCACAAAAACCAGCGGGTACGTTCATATAAAAAACAGGATTTCAGTTTTGACCACAAACACAATATCCTTTGTTCGGACAGTTTATCTGTTATCAGATTTAGCTCATAAATAAAAAAGTGCCAAACATTTTTTGTTTGACACTCTCTTTTTTTGGTATGTTACATACCTTTTGCCAATCAACCGAGCAACGCTTCCAGCCGTCTTCTTGCATCCTCGAGATATGCGACCCCGACAATGATCACATTGGCGGTCAGGCTCGAGACGAAAGGCATCAGATCTTCGCTGACAACGACCGTGCCGGCATTTTTGAAAGCAGGCATATTGAGCGGAAAATCATCGGCGACAAAAACAGCCTCTGCATCGTAATAAGAAAGCCAGGGATCGGCAACACGATCAACGTCCAGTCTTTCGTTTCCCTGAAAAAGTTCCGGCGAAAACTCGGATAACTCATTTAAAATTTCTCTGATTGTCATATCTAATTTGATTAATAATGATTAGTGTTATCAACTGTAACATTTTTCCCTTCGTTTGTCAATCTCCGGCAGGGAAACGGCTGCGCAAACCGATAAACCGGCATTGCTTGTCCTCGCCCGATGACAACGCATCGGTTCCCCGGCCGATCAAGCGGATCACTTCCGAACTTTGATCATAATCTATATGAGCGGAAACCGGGTTGACCACCCCAACCCCAAAAGCGGAAACCGCACCGGCCACATGAACGCTGACATTGGTCACCCGCGGGCAAATGCGGGAATCTATATAACGATTCACAAAATCCGGACGGATCGCATAAGTTAAAAGATCATCGGGATCGTTAAAGGCCACAATATTAAGCCGATCGATAATCCGTCGAGAATAATTGCGGCCGCCGATATCGCAATAAGCATCAATCTGATTGTTGACTTTGGCCGGATCAGACCAGATGTGCAGCAGCGGCAGCTGGTTTGCCATCATAAACACCGTCAGCTGCTTATCCCGCAGCCGGCGCGCCGCCGCCGAACCGATGGCGCTTTCGGCTCGATTCAAATTTTCGGCCAGTTCGGTAAAAGCGTCAATAAGTATCTTGCTTCCCAAACTATGAGTGATGAAAGCCGTGTTCTGCTCCGACAAAGCCGTCAGCTGTCTTGCCGGAGAAACATCGCAAACGCCTTGCCGATAGTCGGGGAATGTCTGCCAGTCGGTTCTCAGCATCCAGCAAATCGCCTGTTCGGCCGATTTCTGGATCAGCTGCCGGCGGCTGCCGATATAATAAACCGCATCCGGCAGCGCGTTATCAAGAAATTGCTTCATCATTCGGTTAAAAACCACGCGTCGGTCGGCATAAAGCGCCGAATAATCATAAGCCAGCAATTCTTTTTGCGGTTCAGTAATTTCGGACCATGTCAGTTCATAAAAAAGAATCTTTTTAGTTCCGTTTTCATCGGCAAGAAATGTTAACCGCAGGTTGCCAAGCGCGGTTTGGGGATCATCCGGACTGCGAAGAGCAATATTTTTGTTTGAACGTGACATCACATTCAGCCCGAGTGTCTGCGCCAAATTTTCCTGCAGCAGCATCGAATAGCCGGGCGCGTGAGTGCCGATCCCGTGTATCATCAATACCTTGACCGTTTCGCCGTCCTGCAGATTCCGCTCGATTCCCGGCACTTTATAACCGGTAACCAGACACGGTCCCGACCGGACAACCGCCCGGCTTTCGTCCAGCACTTCGGCGGCAATTCCCCGGCCGAGAGCCTCGCATCCGGCCACAAAAAAACAAAATATCAGCAGAAAAACAACTTTTGGCATTTTTAATGTTCCAAATTTACAAATTATAAATTATGATTGGATATAATCTTATTTTAGCAAAATTAAATATTGTGAGGATTAAGAAAATGGCCGCAGATTATTCCATGTTGGCAATTGTCAACCAGCAAATCCAAAACCTGTACCAGCAGGTAAAAAATCTTAGCTGCAACAACACGACCGAAATTTTAAAAACCGGCGCCATGGTGGACAAGATGCTGATGCAGTACCGCGATAACGTCGAACTTCTGATCCTGCAAACCCATCTCGAAATACTCAATTCGCGCGAGCAGAGAGCCAGAGCCATCGCCTCCCGCATTTGGGAACTGGGCGGCAACATCTCCCTTTTATTTGAAAAAATGTATCTGGATGATCTGATGAATCTCGGTATGCTTGAAATGTCGATGCTTCTCATCAAGCCGCATTTTGAACGCATGGAAAACGATATCGAAGTTTTTCCGCTTGAAATGATCAAATTTGCCCTGATTACCGGCAGCATTCCGCTGCTTAAAAAAATTATTACCGCCGCGCCGAACGATTCGCTCTATCAGGCCTTAAACCAGTTTGCCGACGCCTACCGGCTCAACGATTATGAAGAACATTTCAAAAATATCCAACGGATTGTCATCGAAACTTTCGGCAAGGAAATTTGCGCTTACGACTACAATATTTATACCGACCGGGGCTTTACCGATCTTGAAATCGAATTATATTTCAGCAACTACAATCTGGAACTGAAAAAATATCAGGCTTTGCTCAATACCAAAATCGACGGATATTTCTTAACTTCGGGCATAAAGCGCATCTACAACCTCAGTTTCAGCTGCCGCAATATCAAAGACCACCCCAAATTTTAGCCGCCCGCTTTCATACGGCTAAAACCACAAAAACAATCTGCGGATTATCTGGCATCGGCAGATTTGCCCCGGAATATACCGGCGGTCATTTGCTGCTGCGGCTGATAGGCATCGCAACATACCATTCTCAAACTCCGAGTTTGAGAATTATAACCGACAGCTACCCGACGGTAAGCAAACATTTTATTGAGCAACCCGAAATGGTCAAACGGCACTTCAACATAATTGTCCTTATTATAGGCTGCTTTCGCCCCCAGCCGCCGATGCATCAATGCAATGTTGCCGCCGTCGGAAGGATCGACATCCGCCCCCATCATAACAAAATCATTGGCAAAATAAGGCCGCATATTCCAGATATTTTCCCGATCAATAATCGACAAACAGTCTTTCACCCCCAAATGCCCGGCATATTTTAGCCGAAAATGGATCATATTGGCATTAATGCTATTACCGCGATAATCAGGATGAACACTGTCCGCTCCCAAACAGGCGGCTTGAAAATCTCGCCCCAAAAACGAAATGTTAGAGCTCGGAAATTCCTCAAACAGCTCTTTACGGCTGTTGACAATCCGCACGTAAGACATAGCAATCAGCTGCCGCCCGTTAAAAGCGCCTACAAAATGCATCTTCGGGTTATTCATCATCTGTTCATAATAAGCGCGGTCATGCTTATGGATAAAACATTCCTGCCCCTTAGCCAGCGCGCCGTAAATAACGGCAGACAAACTTGCCATCGCGTCAACATCCTGTCGGCTGAGCCGCCGCATATGGTAACATTTCGGCTCTTCCGTCGGAATATGATTAATTTTGCGAAGAGACGCATAAGCCAAAATCCTGTTGCCTCTGGTATATATGTGCATTGCTCTATCCTACATAAAAAAACCGGAACTTCAAAAGTTCCGGCTTGCCTGAAAAACGATACTTATCAATTTATCGACGCACACGCGCAAACAAGCCGAACTCTCGTTTCGACTTCTGTTTTTCGCCTGCTGACATCAAATTGATAAACATCAATATTCCTTTTAATTAAACATTAACACAAACTTATAAGACACCGGCTCAAATGTCAAGTGTCATTATAAGAGAAGGAAACAGCATCACTCACACACGCAGTTTGCAGAGCACGCCGCCGGAAGTGTCGTATTCCTCACACCCCATCAGCTTGCATTTTCCGTCGGACAACGAAACCGCCTCCATGTTCTTATAGTTGCAGTCCCCGTCATCGGCCGTCCAAATCAGACATTTGTGGTCAATTTGAACTGCGCTGCCGCATTTCTTGAGCATCATTCTGACACCGCTCAAACGGCTTTGAATGATCTTTGCTTCCTGAGGCGTCAGCAGTTTCATCCCGTGCAGGCAGGAGAACTCAAACGCATCGTAGGAAGTATAACCGGTTGTGCCGAAATAGCTCGTCGACAACAGGCAGTTTTCGGAAATACGGATGGCTTTTACCTTCTTTCCTTCGACCAATTCGGCGCTTTCCGAATTGTCCTCATAAACAAACAAAAACTGAAATTTTTTTTTCATCGTAGTAATTTTTTAATTAATAATTGGTGCTTCATTGGCAATTATAGACAAAAAAAACAAAAAAGCAACAAAAAAGGCATACCGAGCGGTATACCTTTTTAAAAGAACAAGCATCAATTTTAAAATTTACAAGCCAGTTCTTCGGCAAAAACATCCGGCATACTGCCAAACACATCCTGCCAAATCCGACCGATTCTGCGTCCCCACCAAATCAATGTCCCGATCAGCATCCTGCTGCCGGAAGCAATGATCCGTTTTTGCAGTTCAACCGACAAAAACAACCGCCGCAGTTCTTTTTCGGCAGCCTTTTTATCGGGACGGTCAACCAAAGCCGAAGCCATCACCGGCACCTGTGCACAAAGGTCTTCAATACAATCTGCACGTTCCAACATATAATCATGCCGGCGAATTTCTTTGAAATGGTGCATTCGGCAAATAAGGCGCTGCAACAATGTATAAAGCTCCGATTGACGGCCGGCCGCAAAAAATATTTTGGCATCATCAAGCCCGATCTCATTCAAATCACGTTCGCCGGCCGAAGATTGAGTCAATTTTCCTTTGCGGGCAAACAAATAAACGGACAAATTCTGTTTCATATCTGAAGATTTAATAATTAATAAATAAGGTTATCTATGCGTTATAGTGTACGGATTTTTTTTGAAAAAATCAACACA
>CABUAP010000099.1 GCA_902489675.1 uncultured Azospirillum sp.
TTAATTTATAAAAATAGGAGATATTATGAAAAAATTATGCGCTCTCGTTTTTGGACTGATGCTTGCCGCCTGCAGCAAAGATCCCGCTTCTCAAATCAAAGGCAACGATTATATCTTGCTCGACGCACCGGAAGGGATGGAAATTTCACTCACATTTGATGCCGAAGCTCCCAAATTTTATGGTCAGGCCGTCAATCGTTATTTCGGCAATTATGAATTAAACGGCAACAAAATCAAATTTTCGGCCATCGGCTCAACCATGATGGCTGCGCCGGAACCGATGATGAAAGCCGAAAGCGAATATTTCAAAAACCTTGATGCGGTTGAAACCGTTTCGTTTGAAGACGGCAACCTGGTTTTGTCGGGCGGTGATGTCAAATTGAAATTTGAACAGGTTGATCCCGAATAAACACCTTTGATCACATTACAAAAAAACTCTCCGATGAAAACGGAGAGTTTTTTATGATTACAATACCGATATCGAACCATACGACAATAAGTTTTCTATTCAAAGAAATCCCCGCTAAAATTTTGTGGCGGGGATTTTCTTCTATTTTGACGGAGTAATAACCTGCGGCAGCCCTTGCGCTTTGCGTTTAACTTCCGCCTGTTCCACCTTTTCAAACAAGGCACGGCCGGCTTTGCGCAACAGCTTGTGCAACAGTTTTTGCGCAATTTCCTGCTCTTTCTCACCGCTTTCAAACAGCACGAAACGGTTCTGATGTTCGGAGAACGAAACAGAGGAATTTTGCACCTGCAGCTCTAATGAAACAACCATTTGGATGCGCTTGGTTTGAGAGTTCAGCGAATCGATTTTGGCCTTCAGCACTTTGGGCAAAAAGACATATCCGGCGGCGGCGGGGCTATCCACCAACTGATAACCGGCCGTATCGGCAAACATATCTTTCAACACCTGTGACGGTTTGGCAGAATGGGTATTATTGTTAAACTCAACCGGACCAACGTAGACATAAGCCTTTTCCTCAATTGCCGACGCCGTTTTTTCCGCGGCCGGTTGTTCACTCTTTGCGGCCGCTACAGGCGCTGTTTCTGCAGGAACGACTGCCGATGTATTTTCAGACACGGGAGTTTCTGCCGGCGGCGGGGGCAATTCGCCCATCAACTCGTTTTCTTCTTCCGATGTCAAACCGGCTTCCGCCATATCGTCAAAGACAGTTTCCTGCTCGTTATCAGCGTTTTCCTCACCGCTGTAGACCACATCAAAACTCTGTTCTTCGGGCACGGCATTTTCTTCCGCTTCTTTTTCCGCAGCAGCTTGTTCCTGCTCCTGTTTTATTTCTTCCGGCCCGCTGTAAAGCACTTCTGCATCCGGTTCTGCCGGGGCACTTGGTTCCAGTTCGTCCTCGGCGGTTAAAACTTCTTCCTCAATCCCGGCGGCTTCCTTAATATCATATTCGGGCGCCGGCGTATTGGGAGAATAATTGGCAACCACGGCATCAATATCGGCAACCGGAATGGCACCGGTGACTTTAACGCACAATTCCTGATCATTTTGACTGGTGGTGCGCACCATCAGATCCCGAACATAGTTATCGACCAGATTGTACACTATCACGTTAAAATCGTGTTCCAGCATTTTGGAACGAACATCCGCCAGATTTTCTACCTGGCTGACCGCCTTGTAACTGGCCTTATCCGTCACCCTCACCCGGATACTTGATTTGGATTGTCCGGGCACAAATTTTTCACAAGCTTCGCCCTTGATTTTGACAATATCCGCCGTACGGGCGGAAAAAGCCAGCCCCCCGAACAAAGCCACCGATGCAACCAATAACCCTGTTTTCAATTTACCACCAACTTCTGTCATCATTTTGAACCTGACGGATGCTTTCCATCCAACTGCCTACTTCGTTACCGCCCTTGTCCGAAAGGACCATTTTATATTGCAGGATATTTCCCGGAACGTCCTTGACATTCAACCGGCTAACGGTGATATCCAACTGATAATCCGCATCATCCTGAACGTTGACTACGGTAAAAGTTTTGGAACCACTGATAATTTCTTTGGTGGTCTGCCGAGAATGATAGAAACCGTCGGGAATATGCTCAACGCCGGCTTTTTTGATCTGCATGATATAAAGTTTGGGGCGCACTGCTTTTTCATAAATCTCGGTCGTCTGATCCAACATCCGGTTGGTAGCCCGGGCCGCGATCACCGAGTACATCTGCGGCGCCGAAGTTTCCTCATAAAGGTTGCTCAAACCATAAGGCGTTTCGGTGACAAAGCGCGGCCGGCGGATTTCTTCTTCCTGCTCCGGCTGCTGCGGGAACATACTTTGCCAGGATGTGCATCCGGCCAATGCGCCGGCTGCCAGAACAACAAACATTTTTTTCATGAGTTTTAGCCTTCCTTTATGAAACAAGTTTATTCAGGAGTATAGCAATATTTATTATTTTCTCAATCAAATTTTTGCAAACGGCAGAATTTTTGACTGTTTTATTGCTTTTATTTTTTTTATGCTTTATATTTGGCATCATATTTTTAACCGACAAACAAGATTTTGATCAAATGGTTCTGACTTTTACAATCATTTTGCTCGGGCTGCTCCTGCTCATTCCGCCGCTCAAGAAAAACAGCTTCTACATGGTGCATGCGGGGCTGGTCATTTTGGCCGCCTATTATGTGGAAGGCCATTGGTTCAGAGTGACGCCGTTTCATCCCAAAACCCTGCTCCTATTTCTGGTGTTTCAGCTGGCGTCAATCAATCTGATCACCTTTATTGCTTACGGTGTTGACAAACGGGCAGCGCAAAAAGGCGCCTGGCGGGTGCCGGAAAGCAACCTTCACACGCTTGAGTTTCTCGGCGGCTGGGCGGGTGCCTTGCTGGGGCAGAAAATTTTTCACCACAAATCAAAGAAAAAAAGCTACCAATCTTTTTTCTGGCTGATGATGCTGTTTGAAGCCGGACTGATCTTTGTTATTTTAAGATTTTTACATATAATTTAGGACTGTTATGAAAACAAAAGACTTTATTCTGGAACCGGATCCGCAGCAAAAACTGAAATTTTCCGACCACTACCGGCAGATGTGGCCGTTTGTCAAACCTTATTGGGTTCGGACATTGCTCGCTATCCTGATCTGCATCCCCGTCGGCGCCCTCGACTCGGTAATCGCGCTGGCGCTCAAACCTTATATGGATAATGTGCTGGTGGATAAAAACGTGGCTTCGCCTCTTTATATCCCCTTTCTGATTGTGGCGTTTACCACCGTGCAGGGCTTTTTGAACTATGCCGCCACTTATCTTAACACCTGGGTCGGAACCCGCATCAACCATGACCTGAAAAGAGCCTTGTTCAAAAAATTGATGAGTTTTGAACCGTCCTTCTTTGATAAAAACGCCTCCGGCGTCATCATCCAGCGTTTTGCCGGCGATGCGGATGTGGCCTGTACCGGACTGCTGGACAACCTGAAGCTGTTTGTTTCCCGCTTTTTCTCTTCGGTTTCGCTGATTGCGGTTCTGATTTATAATTCCTGGCAATTATCAATTATCGCCATTGTGGTGCTGCTTTGTGCCCTTTTACCCCTAACGCAGGTCAAACGCCGCATCAAAGGACTAATCAAAGACACCATCAACCGTTCGTCCTGCATCCTGACGCATTATAACGAATGCCATGCCGGCTGCAAAACCATTGCTTCTTACAATTTGCAAGAAAAAATGTATTGCCAGTTTAACGACATTTTGCGCTCGTTGTTCAAATTGACAATGAAAATGGTTAAAAAAACCGGCTGGATGACCCCGCTGATGCACGTTGTGGTTTCCATCGGCGTCGGCGCCGTCATCGGTTACGGCAGTTATCTGATTGTAAACGGCACCATTACTTCCGGCAACTTTGTTTCTTTTATCACCGCTTTGATCATGCTTTATACACCGATCAAAGGAATCGGCAAAAACTTTAACAACGTCCAAATTTCATTTTTGGCAATCGAAAGAATCACCGATGTTTTGGATTTGCAATCTGACATCACGGACAAAGAAAATGCCAAAGAGCTGAAAACCGTTAAAAAAGATATTCGTTTTGACCATATCGATTTCGAATATGCCGAAAATACACCGGTTTTACGCAATATCAACCTCAACATCAAAGCCGGGTCAACCGTGGCGCTGGTCGGCAACTCCGGCGGCGGCAAAACCACCATTGTCAACCTACTGCCCCGCTTTTACGATGTCAAAAACGGCTCCGTCAAAATTGACGGCGTTGATGTCCGGGATTATTCTCTGGCCTCGCTCAGAGATAAAATTGCCGTTGTCTTTCAGGATAATTTCTTATTTTCCGGCACCATCCGCGACAATATTCTGCTCGGCAAACCCGATGCCAATGATGAGGAAATTCAAAAAGCGCTGCAAATGGCTTATCTGGACGACTTTGTCAAGGAACACGAAAAGGGGCTTGACTGCGATATCGGCGAGCGCGGCGCGGCGCTTTCCGGCGGACAGCGGCAGCGGCTGGCTATTGCGCGCGCTTTGATCAAAGACGCGCCGATCGTCATTCTGGACGAAGCGACTTCTGCTCTTGACAACCGCTCGGAAGCCGTGGTGCAAAAAGCCATCGACAACCTGATGCAGGATCGTACGGTATTTGTTATCGCGCATCGGCTTTCTACCATTCAAAACGCGGATATGATCGTGGTACTCAATAACGGCGAAATCATTGAAACCGGAACGCACAGCGAGCTGATGAACAAAGAAAACGGCGCTTATAAAACGCTTTATGAAGCGCAGTTTAAAGGCAAATAAGAAGACGAAATCCCCGGTGTTACCGGGGATTTTTTTATCGACAGCCGGCAAGCAAAAAACTCTCGGCTACGAAGAACGCTTATTTATATAAGTCGGGCAGCAGCCGCTCATTTTCCTGACTGCGCTTTTTACCGCGCCGGCTGACCCGAGTGAAGGCTTTCATAAACTCTTCGGAGTTAAAATCATCGCTGCGGCCGGAATAGAGAGCCTTCTGTAATTTATTTAACCCGGCAGAAAAAGCGGCATCGCCGGTCAATGCGGCCACATCGTCCAAATTCAGCACTTCCCGGTCGGGAAAGGTCTTTTTGGCCCATGACAACACATGATCGCGAACGGCACGCAGGTCGTTATTGCGAATCGCTTTGGTCATACCGACATGGGAATCAGCCGTTTTTTCCGCCATCGGACGAATCGTTTGAGGCACCCGAGGACGCAGCAGCCAATAGACAACCGCCATGCTGACGGCAATACCGCCAGCAAAAGCGGCCAGCAGATACCACACAAACGCAAACGGCGACGGTACGGCAGCTGCCGGCGGCGGGGTTTGTTCCGGC
>CABUAP010000100.1 GCA_902489675.1 uncultured Azospirillum sp.
TTCAATTCATCTTGACAAATATGTTAAAATGAATTACTCTATAACCATTGAGGTGGAGTATAGAGTTTAGACAACTCCTTATCTCTGGTTAAAGAATCTGTCCGTTGTTCCTGCAACGGACTTTTCTTTTATAACTTATGTTTTAGGGGCTGTCAATACAGCCCTGCCAGCCCGAACCGCCACGCACAGATTGCCGCAACCGCCAACATTCCCCACAGCAGCCAGTAAATCCGCCGATTTTTCAAAGCCAGCCCGATCAGCCAACGCCAGAAGCGATACCGGCAGTTTTGATGTTCCTTTTCTTCCATCAGTCAATTCCCTTAAAAAACAAATGATGCCCGCAGATATAACACGGCTTCATGCCTTTTGCCCATTTAGGCGCCGCACAAACTTTTGGATTATAGTAGTGTGTCGCGCCGCCGGTCGGATCCGGCTCAAACTCTGCCTCCTCAATCAGGTCAATATACGGTTTAAGCTCAATATAAATCAGTTCTTCCATCTTCGCCCGATTTGGATCATTCTTATTCCAGCAAGAATATTGCCACGGCTTTTTGCAAGTCGACGCAATTGTCTTGCCCGCAAACCACCGCCCGGATTTAAAACGATTAAAGACGGTATGTATAACCGCCTTTTGCCCCTCTTTGCTCTCTCCTCTGGCCTCGCCCCATACGGTTCGCGCCAATGTCAAAATATCATCATCGTTCACAGCTTTTCTCCTCGTTTCTTTTTGCCCTTGTCTTCAAACATCAAATCAAGTTTTACCTTTAACTCTGTCAGCAATTGCGTTTGCACATCATTTTTGCGCAAAAGATCGCCGATTGACCTTTCCAGCGCATCCTGCCTTTTTTCCAAATTGTCAACTTTGGTTTCCTGCCTTGCTTTCCATTCCCCCATTCTGATAAAATTGCACAAAACGCCGATTAAGGCCGAAATTCCGGCCGCTAAACTCCAATCCATTATTTTTCTTGCTCCATAAAAAAGGGAGCGTTTCCGCTCCCCGTTGTTACAGTTCTTCGCCGCGATTTTCATGATGTTTCATCATCCAAATTGTTTTGGCTTCCGATTTCATCATATGGCCAACGGCTTTGGCCATATCGGCCACCGTTTCCGACGAGATTTTCTCGCCCTTGTCCAGCTTGGCTTCAATTTTATCCAGCAGTTTCTCGCCGGCATCGCTCAGTCTGCTGTAAAAATCCTCATGTTCATTCAAAGTTCTCATTTCATTGCTCCTACGATTGTTCGGATAAACGGAGCCGCCTGCCGATAAACTTCGATCAAACGAAATTTTCCGTCCGGTACCATCTCCGCCAAATTACCCGAAAGATATTTTTTTATCTCTGAACCTTCGATTTTGCCTTGTTCATCCATCAGCGGACGCGCCAGATGTTCAAATTTATCAATATACTTTTGCACCTGGCCGGATATATTAATCTTAAATATCCCGGATCCGACCGTCATATGATCGGACGACACGCCGCCAAACAAATCGGTTAAAATCTGTTGTTCAAAGAGATCAAGCTCAGCTTGCTGCAAAGATTCTATCATAGCATCTTATCTCCCTGCGCGGCACGAAGTTCAGCCAGCTGGCGGCGGAGGTCTTCATTCTCTTGTTCCAACCCCACCGCCCGCCGGCCGAATTCCTGCGCCGTTTCCGCCACTACATTGACATATTCGTCTGCAAGGGCGGCAAACATGGGAATTTGCACAAACTCATCCTTAAAGCGCTCAAACAACCAATCGTTAAAAGTCGTCATCATCTGCTGCCGTTTGGCCAAAGCTTTTTCATTGCTGTTGACAAACGCCTGCTGATCGTTTGACATCTTGTTGACCAACTCATCAAAACGCTGCCATACCGCCGCCCGCACCGGAGCGCTGCCCTGGCTTTCTATCTGATGAAGCTTTTGCTTAAATTCCTCGATTGCGTCGATTTTTCCCATGATGCCGCTCTCCTTTTGCTAGGCTGCCGGAGTGCTCGATTCTGTCGGCGCTTTCCAGTCATTGTATCGCGGCATCGCTGACGGACACAAGTTGGAAAGCGGCATAACCAGTTTGCCCGGAACAAATGTCGCATTGCAATAACACAGAATTTCGTTTCTGGTCGTGTCGATGCGGTTATTGAGGAAAGCGAAGTTATCAACCGTCGCCTGTTTGTCAACCGCAACCTGCTTGTCCAAAGCGGCGAAAGCAGCTGCCAATTCTTTATAGTTGGCATTGATTTTGTCGTCGTTTTTGTTCGACATCGAAATCGCTTCCTTATAAACATCAATGCCGACACTGTCGGTATAACGTTCAGCTTCAAGTTTAGCAATATGCGCTTCCAAAGCCGAAATCACCCGACTGTCACCGACGGCAGTCGCACCGGCAGCAACGGCACCGGCATTACCCAAGCCGCCAAACAGGCCGCCCAACAAGCCGCCGCCGTTTGAAAGCTGATTGACCAATGCCACGGTTCCCGGGATGGCCAGACCGAGAGCGGTACCGGCCAGTCCTTTGGAAGCAACGGATTTTTCGCCGTCCGAAGTTTTAATCATCATGATCGTTTCTCCATTAAATTAATTAAAATTAACGAAGAAAGCTCGAAAACTTATCTTATAAAAATAACTTCAGGATACTTTCTTCATATCCTAAAGTACCTGCTATAATAATCATAAAGAACGCCGCCGGCTCTACTTCGCGGGACATTCCAAAAGCCTTGAAATATAAGCCGTTAAAAGATCGGCGGACATCTCGAGGGCTTTGTTATACCGGCGGGAAATCGTTTTGACCTCCCGCCCCTCGTCAAAAGCAATTCGTTTTTGCGGAATTTTCAAAACATCGACATCAATCAAAATTTTCTTTTGCGTTTCCAGCAGCGGAAACGAACCAATCAGCTCAATAGCCTTTTCTTTCGACATCCGTTGAAATATAAATTTTGCAAATTCCTTTTTGACCGCCGCCCGCATAAGACCTCCATCACTTCCACCCCTTTAAAATCTGGTATAATTCAACAAAGGCATAAACTACCCACGGCTTCCAAGAAGTATACCACCGCTCGCCCAAACCGGCGTTTTTCCAAAGCTTCAGCAAAATCGAAGTCGCCTCCCGCCGCCGGAACTGTGCTTTATGCTCACACATAAAATCATGCACGCAGGCCGCCTCAATCCCTTCTTTAAGCTCATTATGCGTAAACAGCCACATCACGAACCACGGCACCGATACGCCGTCAAAAACAAAACCGGCGGGAACTTCCACACCGCAGCGGCTTAACTTATCCAAAGTTATGTATTTTTTGCGCCCGTAGACGGCAAACAACAGCTTTTCCATACAACACCTCACAAAAAAAGCCAGAGCATCAGCCCCAGCCATAAAATAACCAACATCCTAAGCATCACATCCCCGGCGGCGTTGTCGTTAAGCTCAACAATTCATCATCTCCGGACTCGGTAAAAGCCGTAAAGCCCTCGGTTGTAAAGTTGCTTTTGACGCAGGCCACCGCCTTAAAGCCGCCGTCTGTCTTTGCCAAGGTATAAAGCCATGCAGCGCTGTTTGATTTTGACAACAAAAATGAAGCGTCCGCATTAACCGTCGCCACACTGGAATGAAATTCCGGTTGTTCAGTTCCGCTCACATCAAATTGCAGCTGCGTCCATCTGCCGTCTTTATACTGATACATCGATGGCGGCAGCTTGTTGTCTGAATTATGCGTTGTAATCAAAATCCCGTTGTATGGATTAAAGCTTATCTCTCCGTCCAAAACCAAATCCGAGTATACGCTCAGGCTGTAATCTTCGTTGATTTTGTAAATATGGCCGCCGGAGTTGCCGGAATGCAGCAAATATTTATTATCAAGCGTTATTCCTTCCATCTTTGCAAAATCGGTCAGTTCGGTACCGTCGTTAATAGCGGCGCAAGTCTTTTCCGTCAAATTAATCTGATAAGGAATACACATATTACTATTCAACATAAAGAAGACTTCAGAATCATGCAAACCGACAACATATGAGCCGTAAACCGAGGCCTTCGGAAATGCCGCTACTTCTTCGCCGACATTATCATTCTCAAATTTGTAAATCTTTTGAACGCTGCTTGAGGAATCAAACAAATATCGATCACTGATGATGCCGGCATATCTGTCGGAATAATTCAAAGTTACAAATTCATTTTCTTTCAAAATGTGCATCGGGCTAGAGCTACCGCTGGCCTGCACAAAGCAGCGATAATTTGACAAATAGCGCAAAGTTCCGTCCCGATCGGCAACAGAATAAACAATTTCCGCCCCGTTTTCCTTATCAAACGAATAGACGCTTCTGGACGGATACAGCCCGCGGATAGCAACGGTATTAAGCAAATGTCTTGGATGATAGGAAGTAGGAATCGTCCCCATATCAAACTGCGAATAAAACCCGCTTGCCTGATTAACCGGCTGAACATATACTTTTTCGCCGGCTGCCGGAACATATCCCAACCCGTTGTGCGCTTCAAAACTTGGAGCGCCCCCGCCCTCAATTGCTTTTATTTTATCCGCATATTCTCGGAAAGGCACTTCATCGCCAACCTCAACCCCTTTTTGGACAATCGCTTCCCGGATCGCGCTTTTGGTTCCGCCGATATATCGGATTTTGTCAACCACCGTCCCCATCAGATAATCTCCCCGTTAATCTCGTCCGCAAGCGTTCCCAACTCATTAACTACCGCTTCGGCCCGTTCAACCAGCGCTTTTGCTTCACCGACCGCGGCCACCGCTTGGTTAGCTGCCATTTGCGCCGCATTCTTATAACCCAATACCGTTTCCACAATATTTTGAGGATCGTCGCCGGAAACCGGATCCACCAACAAAGCGCGGGAAAGCTGCTCCTGCAGCTCCTGCAAATTCATGTAAACCCCGTCAAAAGAATCCTCCAGCTGTTCCATATCAAACAATTGACCGTTGATATAATCAGCCTCCTGCAAAAACGGCTTATCACGCAAAACAGCCAACTTAACCGCCTCTACCGGCGCCGCTGCAAACACCACCTTGCCCGTGATTTCCTCGCCGCTGCCGGCCACCGTGTAATCGGTCCCTTCCGTCAAAACTTTCAACTCGTCGCCGCTGCCGGAATAAACCTTGATCTGCGCGGTTCCGTCTTTATTTTTATAAAACTTGAACGGGATCGGAAACTCCGTTGTCGTTCCGTCCGCCACATAATTGACTTTGCTCACGTCCGAAAATAAAGTCATCTCTCACTCCATAAAAAAACCGTCACAAAGACGGCCGGTTACAAAAAAAGGAGAGCAATCGCTTGCTCTCACCTCTG
>CABUAP010000101.1 GCA_902489675.1 uncultured Azospirillum sp.
ATATTTGATTCCGGCAATTTGGGCTTTATGTTGGGGTAGCGTGGACGCTTATGCCTGGAGTTATGGCGAATTTATCTCCTGCAATTCTTTAAACCCAATGCCTGCTGTCACGTTTAAAACTTCATACGGGCAGCTTGTACATGATTTTAATTTGTCAACGTCTGAAATTACCTCCAAAGCCTCCGGCATGGAAAAAGGATTTTTTGCCGAAGGGTTGGCACGCGCCGGCACCCGCAGTTCCATCCGGCTGCTGCGGTATTCGGTGCGGCAGCTCGATGCCAACGCTACCTGCATTTTGCCGGCGGAAGTGGAATTTTTCTTCGGCTATAAAGAACCGGAGATTTTTGTTTCCAAAGATCTGGACAAAGACAGCTGCCGTTTTTCGGTGGTTATCCGTCATGAACAGGTTCATCAGCGGATCAATAAGTTGGTGCTGGAGTATTTTCTGCCTCTGATCAGCGATGAATTGCTGCAGGCGGTGAGAGATGTGAAAGCGGTAAAAGTTTCGTCACCGCAAGAAGCCGAAGAAGGCGCTAAAGAATTGATGAAATATTACCGCGCCAGACTTAACCCGTTGCTTGAAACCTATGAAAAAGTATTGGAAAACGAACAGCATAAATTGGATAATCTGACCAATTATCAAATGGAGTGGGATTTGTGCAAAAAATATGAAGCCGAACACAAGGATTCGGAATATTGACTGCCGGTCTGCTTTCTGTCAAAAATTGACAAATTTTTTATTGACGCTGATCGCTAAGCATACTATACTGTATGCAGTTTAAAAAGTATTGTGTTTGATATTATTGTATGTATTTCTGCAGCAGCACCGGAAAAGTGTTGGATTATGATGCGTTCAAAATATATCAGAGATATACAGTCTTTTGAAACTTAATAGTCTTTTGTTAAATTACATAAAAAATTTTTTTATGAAGAACATTTTTTCAGTGAAGACCGTTGACGGTCGTTGGTGGCAAGGGAAACTATCCGTTCGCTACAATCTGTTTACCGTGCTTAAAATGCTGCTCGGCCTTGTTATCGTTCCGTTTATTCTTCTTTTCTATATCGGAAAGGGGTTGTATCGGGGACTGGTATGGCTGGCCAAACGTCTGAAACCGCTGGGGCTGGCGTTTGCCGCACTGGTTGTTGCTTTTTGGGCATGGCTCCGGCAGGCTTTTAAGCGCAAACCAAAGGTGACGACAGAACCTCCTTTTGAAGCGGAACCTGATGATGTTTCGGTCCAAACGCAAGGTCGTGATGATACGGCAATGTGGAAGGAGTTACCAAACTGGGATAACGTTTCAGTTCAAACACAAGGTCGTGATGATCGTTGGCTGTGGTGGCTGTTGCTCTTATCGCTGCTGGTTGCAATGGTCGGTACATGGCGCAGTTGTTCTTCTGTCGAAGACGACTATTATGTCGATGAACCGAGGATTGTTTATGATCAGGCTTTCGATGAAGTGATTGTGGCTCGTGCTTATCTGGACGGCGTGCAGGAAAAAGTTTCCGGCAGTTGTCCACGCGCGCTTGTCGGTTTTAAGTTTATTAACGACAAACCGGTAGGGGAATTTAACTTTGAGGGCATGACTTATGATCAGGCTGTTGAGGTTGTTGCCCGTGACTGGAAACCGTTGGTTGTTGACCGGCTCAATCCCGAAATCGTTTTAAGCAAACAGCAGATGGCAGTGGTGACGCTTGCGGCTATGCGAATGGGGAAAAACGGTTTTGCCCGCTCAACCTTTTTGCAAAAAGTCAATGAAGGCGATTTGAATGGCGCCGGCGAATGGCTGTTGCTGCAAAAGAAAGACGGTTCGATTTATCCGACCGGTGATGAGCCGAAACAGTATTTCTATATACTGCGTCTGCTCTGGAACGGTGAGCTGTCAATCCGTGAACTGCTCGATTTTCCGATGTTCTCTTACAAAGGGATCAATATCAACTCCGTTTATACGGTTGACGGCGACTATATTTATACGCCGGAAGTTGAAAGCAAGCTGCTGCGGGGAAATTATCCGACACCGAGAGAAGCTTTGGAGCTTTGGTAAGTCGGAGAATGAAGTAAGAAAAGTCCTTCTGCCTTATGGCGGGAGGACTTTTTTGTTGACTAAAACGTGGACAAAAGTATCATTTCGTGTTAGAGTTAAAAAAAGTAACAATATGGGGCATGATATCATATGCTTAAAAGCGAGGCTTTAGGTCAATTATCAACGATTTCCGCACAAAACGATCGCCGTTTTGAGGATTTTGTAAACAGTTATAGAGTTATGAAGGACATTGTCGGCGCATTTCCCGAATTGTCCGATTATGTTTTGCCGATCGTACGGCAAACGGCGGCAGATAATGGATTTAATCCCGATGTGCGTCCGGAGGCTGTTGATGTATTTACGGCCGCGGCGGCAAATGTTTCTGCTGAAAAAGTGTTAAAAGAAATGGGATTGGCTTTTGAGCGGGTACCGTCTTTTGCTTTTGCCCTGATGCCCGAGCTTTTGAAAACGCAGCCACAATTGTCAAGCGCCTTGTTCGATTTGGCCATAAATAAGATTTCAACCCTTGATGCTAACCGTTCATATCCGGCGTTTGCCGGGATAAAGGCAGCCATGCTTAATGCTTCTGACCGGGAAACTGCCGAAATGCTTGCGATCGTTTTTGCACCTGGTGCAGAGGAGAAAAAGCTTGCCGGTATGTTCTATTGTTCGCTGGGACAAATTTATGTACAGCATCCGAAGCTTAAAGAGCAGATATTTTCTCTGCTGGAAAATCCGGAATATCTGACACCGCAAAGGTATGATGCCTTGTTTGCAAATCTTGGACAAATAGCTTTGTTTGATACTGCCGAACGCGAGCGTGCGCTGACTTTAATTGGTGCTTATGCCGGCCGGACGGATAATACCCCGGCGTCGATGGCGGCGGCATATAAAGCCATCGGCGGGCTGTTGCCGGATGCAGATCCCAAATTAAAGAATAAGCTGGAACAAATGCTGCGTAACGGTTTGGAAAATCCGGCCAATAATAAAGCTTCTCAAAAAGCTGCTTGGCGTTTGCTTGGTGATTATGATAATTTGTGCAGCAATGTTTTGTTTTATCGTCGCGGAGAAAAAAGCGAAGAAAATGAATTTGGCTTGAAAAAACAAGACAATATTGATGCTGACGAGGTCTGTGTTTTGGTACTCGGCGGTGACGGTACTCGTACGGAGAAGGTTTTGAACGGATATCTCAGCGACATTTACCGATTGCTGAGAGAAAATGATTTGCATGAAAAGGCGGCCGTGCTGGGTGTGGTCTATGATTTTGGCGAATATATGAATGTCAATTATGCCCGCAGCAGCCAGATGGAAAAATACGGACGGAAAATCCGTTTGAATCGTGAGTTGACGCCGGACACACTCAATCCGAAATATGTGCGGGAAATTTTTAACAAAGCTGTTTTGCCAAGGATTTCGACTGATGGCGGAAAACAACGCTTAAATGCTGCCGAGGCGGCCGCGCGCATCAGACGCTTGAATATCGTAGCGCACTGCCACGGCGCTTATACGGCGCTCATGCTGGAACAAATGATGCAAACTAAAATGGAAGAACTGGGCTACAGCCGGCAAGAAAAAAAGTTTATTCAAAAGCAACTGATGGTGGTGGCGCAGTCGCCGTATTGTCCGCTCGGACAATCTCAGTCTACTTTTGTGTCATTTGCTTCTGTCAAAGATGATGAAGTCAGCCATTATAATAACTTTGAGGCGGCCGTGCGCAAAATAAATGACCGTCAAAATATTCCTCTCAGCTACTTTCCCGATCGGCAGGGAAATATTTTTCTGGTTGGGGATATGGGAAAAGAATTTGATCAGCATAATTTCTGGGGATATCATCCGTCGTCGGAAATGACCAGAGAAGGGCAGGCACTGATTGCGTTGTCGGCCAAAGTGCTGGTCGGCGGTGTGAAAAATGCTTTGTCAAATAATTCGAATATTCCGGAAATTGAACATCTGGCAGCGGATACCGAAGAAAGTAAAAAGCTTTTTAAGACAATATGCGACAACGGTAGGGAAATTTATGCTCAGATCACGGCGGAAAGTATCGCCCGCCGCAAAGTTTTCAATCACGATCGCTGAATATTTACCGTTATTTGAGTAAATATTATTTCTCTGCCGAAAGTAGTGAATAAATCGTAAAAATTGTTTGAAAAGTAAACCAAATTAAATTAATCAAAACCATAAGTTCATAACTGCTAGGAACAAGACATGGGACGGAAACGTATTATTATTACGGTTATCATAACCGTATTGTTAGTTATATTTGCTCAACCATTATACTCAACAGCCAATATATTGATGGAAGCTGTAAACAGCCGCAACAACAAAACGGTGCGGATTGATTTATTTAAAAACGGCGACGCGGACAACCGCTTGATATTTTCGGAAATGTCGAAGTTTGTTTTTTCTAAAGACCGTTGTTTGGACGGCAAACAAAAAGCGGGTTGTTATGCGCTTGAGGGCGGGTTGAAGTCTAAATGGCGGGAGTATCAATTAAAAATGAAAGCCGCAACTGACGGGGAGATCCTGCTTGTTTTGAAAAGCCCGCTTAAAGGTGGAAATGTAACTCAGACAGATTTTCGCCGTCTGAAGGTCAACGGTAAGGAAGTTTTTGGGGAAGAAAAAGCGTTTTCGGTTCAAAATCCTTATGAATACAGGCATAAATTAAAAAAAGACGAGGTGTTGCAGTTGTCGTTTGAAGCACGGCGGCATCATTTTTCATTGGCTGATTTGAATGAGGCCAATCTCAATTATAAAATGCTGTTGACCGTTATCGTTATTTCCTTTTTACTTTCGTTTAAGTTGGTTGCTTATGCGGCAAAGTTTAAATTAGCAGAAAATAACAGCCGGATTGACATTGTTTTTCTTTGCGTCTTTTTTGCGCTGTTGTTTATCCCAATCACCAAAATTGATCGGTCCGTCAATTCAGCCAAAGAAAACCGGCGGTTGGCGGTTTATAAGCCGTTATTATCTCCTCAGGGGTTGAATAATAAATTCGGGCAGAATTTTGAAGCCTGGTTTAATGACCGTTTTAATGGCCGTGATGCGATTATTTCTTTTTATTCCAGTCTGCAAATGCATTTAAACAGCAAGGTGAACGGCAAGGTTGCTTTTTTTAATAAAAAAACACATTGGTTGTTTAGAAATGGACATCTGAAACAAAGAATTTTGCCCAAAACACAAGAAGATGAAATTTTGCAGGAATTGAAAATTGCCTCTGATTTCTTTTCGCAGAACGGTATTAAGGTTTA
>CABUAP010000102.1 GCA_902489675.1 uncultured Azospirillum sp.
TCTTCCGATCCGCCCGGTTCTATCTCAATATATTTGGAACCGAGAATACCGTCGCTGACGATTGATGCGCTGCTGTCATCGGGAATTTTCAGCCCGTCTTTTAACTCGAGCGTTAAGATGGCGTTAAATTTGTCATCCAGTTTGGCGGCGGTCACTTTGCCGACCGGCATTCCGGCCAGCCGAACCACGTTACCCACCTGCAGACCGTCGGTTCTGCCAAAACGGGCATATACCGGATAATAACTGCCGCTTTCCTGATGTTCGACGGCTTTGCGTCCGGAAATATAAAACACCGACAGGGCAATCAGCACCAATGTGACATAGAGCCCGGTTTTTAATGCATTTTGTTCTTCGCGGGAATAATCATTGCTCACTTTTATTTTGCTCCGTTTCTTCTGTAATCAAAGTTAAAGTAATCCAATTTTGCCGGTTTGTCATCAAAGATTTTGTAAAAAAGGAACCTTTGTGGAAATTGAGGATAATAAACAAATAAATATGAAATTTAAAAGAAAATCGCTATTATAATCATATTGTAAAAAGGAATATAAACGAAATGATCGAAATACGGGAACTGAGTAAAAAATTCGGCCGACGGGCAGTGCTTGACGGCGTCAGCTTTGCGGCTCGCCCGGGAGAGCTGATTACGCTGCTCGGACCCAACGGCGCCGGCAAAACGACATTGATGCGGATTTTGTGCGGCTATCTGGCGCCTGATGCCGGAAGTGTGTCTGTCGGCGGTTTGTCTTATGAAAATAATCGGATCGAAATTTTGCGGCAGATCGGTTATATGCCCGAAAACGTGCCGCTTTATCCGGAAATGACCGTCTTTGAATATCTGCGTTTTATTGCCGGAATTTTTAAAATGACCGCGGCCGATTTTGATCAAAACCTTGCTCGTATCAGCGATGCCCTCGGTATTGAACCGGTGTTGGGGCAAAAATTTCAAACGCTTTCCAAAGGTTATAAACGGCGGGCAGGGATTGCCGCAGCCATGCTTCACCAGCCGCGTCTGGCGGTGCTGGATGAACCGACGGAAGGGTTGGATCCGAACCAGAAAATTGCCGTGCGGGAATTTTTGAAACAATATGCCAAAGAAAATTTGGTGCTGATTTCTACGCATTTGCTGGAAGAAGCCGAGGCTCTCAAATCGAGAGTGTTGCTGCTGGCGGAGGGAAAAATACGTCTGGACGGACCTGTCGGGGAACTGCGCGCCTGTTCCAAAGACGGAACTCTGGCCGATGCTTTTGCCCGTCTGACGGCTGATGCCAAAGCCGGCAAAGAAGGAGAATAGCCATGGGGATGACACTTTATAAAAGAGAACTGAGCAGCTTTTTTTACAATTATTCGGCCTATTTTATTTTGGCTTTTTATATGTTTTTTTCTCTGAGTGTTGCATTTTTTGCCGGGATGTATTTTGTGGTCGACAATCCGTCAATGCGTTCGTATTTTGAGTTTCAGCCGTTGATACAGGCGCTGGTACTGCCGGCGGCGGCGGTTCGCCTGTGGTCGGACGAGGCCAAAAACGGTACGCAAGAAGTATTGCTGACATTGCCGGTTAAAAGCTCAACGGTGGTTGGGAGTAAGTTTGCCGCCGGTTTCAGCCTGAGCTTGTTGATGCTTTTGACCGTTTTGCCGCTTATCTTCCTGACCGGACGGATCATTGCGGTTGACCCGCTTAACATTGCTTCGGCTTTTTTAGGAAGCGTGCTTTCTGCCGCGGTGTTAATGGCGCTCGGCTGCGCGGTATCATGCCTGATTCCGCTGCCGTCAGTTGCTTATTTGGCCAGCGCCGTTCTCGGTATAATTCTGATTTCTTTTAAAGCCGCGCCGTTTGTGGCGCCTTTGGCAACAGCTTTGCCAGATGCGCCTTTTTATTTGCCGGAAGCTTTGGATTTTTGGGAACGCTATCAAGGCTTTGTAAATGGTTATTTCGGTCTTGACGCAATCTTTTATTTTGTTTCGCTGATGCTGACGTTCTTAATTTTTAACTGGGTGGTTTTGTATCAGAAGAGGAGGGGCGGATGAAACGTTTTGCCGGTCTTTTCACTGTCGGTTTGCTGTTGATTTTGTTGTTTGTCATTGCCAACATGGCGCTGGCATGGATATTGGGCGGACGTCCGGCAGATGCAACTTCTCGGCAGCGTTACACCCTGTCGGAAGAAAGCGAAAAAATTGCCGCTTCCCTGCAGCAGCCGATATCATTGCGGCTCTATGTATCTGAGAACTTATCCGAATATGACCGGAATTTGGCGGCCTACGCGACGGAAACGACAATTTTTCTCGGACGCTATCACTTAACAGTGCCGGAGAAGATCAAGCTGGAGATCCGCCGGGTAAAAGCTTTTTCCGAAACGGAGAAGCAAGCCGTAGCCGATGGGATGCTGCCGCTTGCCGGTCAAGAAAAAGATTATTATTTCGGTTTGAAGATTCTCTCTTCCGATGGCAGAAGCACATTATTTCCCGCTTTGTTGCCGGAACGCGGGCCGTTGTTTGAAACAGATCTGAAGCGTGTTTTGTCCGAATTGAATAAACCCGAAAAAATCAAACTGGGGGTGTTTTCATCCCGACTGCCGCTTTTTTCTGCCACAAAAAGCATTGCGCCGACATTGGCCGCTTTGCTGCATGAATATTATGATGTGACGGAAATTTCAGGCAACAAGGAAATTATTGAGCCCGATATTGATGTTTTGCTGGTTCTTAATCCTGTGAGTTTGCCGTCGATTTTTGCTTATGCGCTGGATCAATATGTGATGCACGGCGGAAAGGTAATTTTTTTGGTTGATCCTTATTCGGAAGTTCAACACGAACTGCAAGGCTATCCGCCTCATCCCGATACGCAAATGAGCGACTATTTAAAAGTATGGGGTATAGATTATCAGGCAGAGCGTATCAGCGGAGATGTTCTCAATGCCGAAAGAGTAAAAGACGGCAGCGGCCGCTATCGAGTTTATCCTTTGTGGTTTTTTACGGAACAGCCGAATGGACAGCGCCTGCGTTTTCACACGCCGGGCAGTCTTGCAGCAATCGAGAACGGACGACTGCGTTTTTCGGAGCTGGCGGCAACCGGCAGGCAAAGTGGTGAAATTGCTGCCGCAAAGGTTAGATATGCCTCCAAAATACAGGTCATTTTAGATTATGAGCAGGATAATAAAAAACGCGTTTTGGCTTTGCTGGCAGAAGGCGAATTCCGTTCTCATTATCGCGGCAGTATCTTGGATAACACGCCGTCTGCCGGAAAAGTGCCGCCTTATCTGCCGTTTACGGTAAAAGAGGCTGCCGTTGCCGTTGTTGCCGACAGCGATTTTGCAGCAGATGATTTATGGGTATTGTCCCGGCAGCCGGAAAATCCGGTTTACGGCGTGGTGCCTTATGCCGGCAACGCTTATTTTTTAACCACTCTGATCGACCGGCTGGCCGGCCACGGTTTGGGAGAAATGTCGCCGACGCATTTGAGCGGGGTGACAAATATTGCCGAAAGCTTGTACCGAAGGAATTTTGCAAAATATGCCCAAGAGCGAGAAAATCTGGAAGCTGCCGAAGCCGATTCCGCTGCTCGTCTGCAGCGTTTGCAGAGAAGAATGGTTGATCGGGAAAATCCGGCATATCGCAAGGAATTGCAGAACGCAGAATTGGAAAACCGGGCAGATAAGAAAGCATTGCAAAATCTTGACCGAAAAATTGTTACAGATGCCGATCACGAGTTGATGCTGCTGACCGTTGGGCTGTTTATTGTCTGCCCGCTGTTAATATTATTGCTGTTTTTGGCAGCAGCATCCCTTTTCCGTTTTTGCGTTCGGCGGAAAATGAAAATTTGGGAGAAAAATAAATGAAAAAAATCATAGCCTTTTTGCTTGCTTTTTTACTTTTGTTGTCTGCGGTTATGTTTTTTGTGGTCAAAACAATGCCTTATTTTTCTCCTTCTCGTTTGTCCGAAGGCGATTTGCTGTTTGCCGATGCCGATAACGTGACGGAAATTATTTTGAAAACCGATGCTAAAAAAATAAAATTGCGCAAAATCGACGGCAGCTGGCTGGTCAACGGCTATTATGCGCGCAATCTGCCGCTTGATGACTATCTGCAAAAACTGCAAACGACTGTTATTGTCCGACCCGTAGAAAATCAGGCTGAAGCCGGCGTACAAATGCAACTGAAAACAAATGGCCGGGATGTGTTCTTTGGGCGGGTTGCGGCAGCCGAAAATGAGCGCCAAAGTGTCGTTGATATTAATGCCAAGAATTATCTGGTCAGCGAAAACCTGCTGCTGCCGATGGATCTTTCTGCCTATTACCGCCAGCCGCTGTTGCCGCTTGAAAACCGGCAGATTGAGCAGATGATCGGTTTACCGGCAACAGCAACGGATATTTTGCGGAAATTGCCTTGCTTGGGAGCAAAACATAAACTGCCGGAAAAGATGCTCGGTTCGGAGCATCGTAATTTTGTCATTGTAACCGATGACGGTTTAAAAATTATCGGCGGACTTTTTGCTGATCAAGAAAAATACCTGCTCTCGATCAGTTTGAAAACAACCATTATGCCGACCGAAGCGGCGGAAGAATATGTAAAACAAAACGGCTTCCGTTATGAGGGATGGTATTTTATCCTTTCCCGGCATGACGGAAACCGTTTACTTGAAAGTTTGAAGACAAATTAGTCTAAATCGGCGTCGTAATCGTAGGACATTTGCCGCAGTCGCGTGTAATATTCTGTCGTCAGCTGCATCATACATTCGTTGCGCAAATACATTTGCGAGCCGCTGTAAATTTCCATCGTGGTGGCATAAAAGGAACAAAAACGGCTGCGATAGCTGTTAAACTGATCCTGCATATCTTTTATGTTGCCGCGGAACATTCCGTTGCCGTTGTTCCATTTCTGGATTCTGGCCACTTTTAAGAAAGTTTTTTGGTACAAATCGGCAATAGCCCGATCCAGACGTTTGACCTCACCGGACATACAAATGGCTTTTTCATCGTCGCTGTATCCGGTCGCGGCTTGCAGGCAATTGTAATAGTCGTTTTCGATCCTTTCTCCGCTTGCTGCTGCAGCTTGTTCCTCGGCTTGCGCGCCGGTTGTAAACAAAGCCAGCGCAACGGCCAGACATAATTTGTAGAACATTGTTTCCCTCTCCTTATATTGATAAATCTATCGTTCATTGTAAAATAAGCGAGTTAAAAGTCAATCAAAGTTTCTGAAGGTTTCGATCATATTTTTGTGGCAGCCCTCTTGCGAATATACATT
>CABUAP010000103.1 GCA_902489675.1 uncultured Azospirillum sp.
ATCCGGCGCACTTCTGACATCTTCGGTTCCGGCCACTTCCACCGCTATTCTGAACAATTTACTGTCTATCACGATTTTTCTATCTCTAACTCATTGTTATCTACAACGATCTCGGCGGTATCGTTTTCTCCGATTCGCCCATCAAGGATCGCAAAAGCCAGTTTATTCTCAACCTGGTTTTTTAGCAAGCGTTTTAACGGTCGGGCACCGTAAATTTCATCATACCCGTTGTCGGCAATCCACTTGACCGCCGCATCGCTGATATGCAGTTTGATATTGCGCTCGGCCAGCCGTTTTTCAATATTTTTCAACTGAATTTCGGCAATCTGCTTAATATCTTCCTTATTCAGCTTATGGAAAATGCTGATTTCATCAATTCGGTTAATAAACTCCGGCCGGAAAGAGGCTTTGACCACTTCCATCACCGCCTCAGCCACCGCTTTGGCATCACTCTTATCATCGGCTCTTGCCAAAATATCCGACCCCAAATTGGAAGTCATAATGATAATCGTGTTCTTGAAATCAACCGTACGTCCTTTACCGTCAGTCAAACGCCCGTCATCCAAAACTTGCAGCAGCACGTTAAAGATATCCGGATGCGCTTTTTCCACCTCATCAAACAAGATAACCTGATACGGCCGGCGACGGACAGCTTCGGTCAGAACGCCGCCTTCCTCATAACCGACATATCCCGGCGGAGAACCGATCAGACGCGCTACCGCGTGTTTCTCCATATATTCCGACATATCGATTCTCAACATTGCCGTTTCATCATTAAACAAAAACTCGGCCAATGCTTTGCTCAGCTCGGTCTTGCCGACCCCGGTCGGCCCCAGAAACAAGAAAGAACCAATCGGTTGCCGATGATCGCCAATCCCGGCCCTCGAGCGGCGAACGGCATTTGCTACCGCGCGGATGGCATCTTTTTGTCCCACTACCCGATGACCGAGATAATCTTCCATGTGCAGCAGCTTTTCCTTTTCGCCTTCAAGCATTTTGTCAACCGGGATCCCCGTCCATTTGGAAACCACCTCGGCAATCGATTCGTCGGTCACCACTTTCTCAGCCCGGCCTCTCTTTTCTTTGGCCAGATTTTCAAGTTCCTTCATTTTCTTTTCCAAATCGGGGATCAACCCATATTGCAACTCGCCGGCCTTTTCAAACTGACCGTTGCGCTGAGCAATGGCAACTTCTATTTTGGCCTTATCCAGCTTGTCTTTGACTTCCGTCAAATCGGCCAGGCTCTGCTTTTCGGCCTTCCACTTGTCGTTCAGACTGCGGGCTTTTTCTTCCAGATCGGCCGTTTCTTTCTCAATCTCGGCCAAACGTTTTTCCGACTGCTCGTCATGTTCCTTTTTCAACGCTTCGCGTTCAATTTTCAACTGCATGATTTTACGATCGAGATTGTCCAGTTCTTCCGGCTTGGAATCAATAGCCATTCGAAGCGAACTCGCAGCCTCATCCATCAGATCAATCGCCTTGTCGGGCAGGAAACGATCGGTAATATAGCGGTTAGAAAGCGTCGCCGCGGCAATTAATGCGGAATCGGAAATCCGCACGCCGTGGTGCAGTTCAAATTTTTCCTTAATCCCGCGCAAAATGGAAATTGTTTCCTCAACCGTCGGTTCGGTCACAAATACCGGCTGAAAACGTCGCGCCAGCGCCGCATCCTTTTCCACATATTTTTTATATTCGGACAACGTCGTCGCCCCCAAACAATGCAGTTCTCCGCGCGCCAATGCCGGTTTCAGCAGGTTTGAAGCATCCATTGACCCTTCCGATGCGCCGGCGCCGACAATTGTGTGCATTTCGTCAATAAACAATATAATTCCGCCGTTTGAAGCTTCCACGTCTTTCAGCACCGCTTTCAAACGCTCCTCAAACTCACCGCGAAATTTTGCTCCGGCAATCAGCGCCCCCATATCAAGCGCCAACAAACGCTTGCCGCGCAGACTTTCCGGCACATCATTGTTAACAATCCGCATTGCCAACCCCTCGACAATCGCCGTTTTGCCCACGCCCGGTTCGCCGATCAACACCGGATTATTTTTGGTACGCCGCGACAAAACCTGAATGGTACGGCGAATTTCGTGCTCGCGTCCGATGACCGGATCCAGTTTGCCTTCTTTGGCTTTGCCGGTAATATCAATGGCAAATTTCTTCAAGGCCTCAAAATTGTCTTCGGCAGATTCGCTGTCGGCCAAACGCCCCTGACGATATTCGCTGATTGCCCGGTTGAGCTTAACCGGGTCAACACCGTTTTGCCGCAAAACATCATAAGCCTTGTTGCCGGCAACGGTTGCAAGCGTTTGCAGCAGCCGTTCAACGGTCACAAACTTGTCGTTGGCCTTATCGGCAATTTTTTCCGCTTCCAACAATACCGCGCTGAAGTCCTGCGCCATCACCGTCTGCACGCCGGCACCGGACACGGCCGGGATCTTGTTCAGCTCGGCTTCCGTATCGCGGCGAATCAGTTGCAAATTACCGCCGGACTTTTCAATCAAACTTTCAACCGTTGCATCTTTTGCTTCCAGCATCGCCTGCAGCAAATAAAGCGGCGTCACATATTGATGCCGACGTCCGACCGCCAGGTCAACCGCATTTTTAATCAGTTCTTGCGAACGAGTGGTAAATTTTTCCATATTCATAAGTTTTTCTCCTCAATTTTAAATATAAGAAACAGGGAGAAGCAAAATCAAGTTAAGGAATAGAAATAGTTAGAAAAAAACAAATAAACGCTATTTGCGGCAATAAAACGATCGTTTTATTTTAGGTTAAAACTTATTATAAAAATTATATATTGTCAATTGGTTAGCATTTTAGAGCGGTGCGGCAGAAAAACGATCCTTTTTTTGTTTCACTACCTTTTGGGAGCCTAACCGATGAACACACCGAAAATTTCTGTCATCATCCCTGTTTTCAACGTCGAAAAATATCTCCGCCAATGCCTTGACAGCGTTGTCGAACAAACTTTTTCCGACATCGAAATCATCTGTATCAACGATGGTTCGACCGACGGCAGCCCGAAAATTTTGCAGGAATATGCCGCCCGCGATCCCCGCATCCGCATGATCAACCAAATCAACAAGGGACTTTCTGCCGCCCGCAATGCCGGTCTTAAAATCGCACGGGCGGAATACATATTCTTTATCGATTCCGATGACTGGATCGAACCAAATACGCTGGAAAAATTGCTTGCGGCGGCAGAAAGAACCAACGCCGATCTAATCTGCGTTCACTTCCGCGTATTTGCCGAAACCGAAGCCGATCAACCACAAGTCGAGGATAAACAAAAATATTTCGATCAATCGGAACAAACACCGGAAGGAGGCCGGCCGTTTTCCGACAACCCGCGAAAAATTCACGTTGTCGTCAACGGCAAACTGCACAAAAAAAGCATTATCGAAAAATTTGCTCTTTCCTTTCCCGCCGAACGACTGATCTATGAAGACGAATATTGGGCCTGGGCTTATGGGGTTCATTGTGCAACTTATTTTTATTTGCCCGAACAATTGTACAACTACCGTATCCATCAAAATTCAATTACCGGCCAAGAAATAAATACTGCCCGACCGCTTGATATCATCGACATTAACCTGTTAACGGCTAAAGAACTGCAGCGTTTTGGCCTGCTGAAACAACACTTGCCTCCGTTGGAAGAAATCTTTAATCAAAACCTGTTCGCCGCTTTGTTTAAAAGCGGTATCGCCAACTATGAAAAAGCTCGGAGCAAAATGGCCGGCTATTTGCAAATTCCCGGAATCTCGGAAAATTTCAGCAAGAACATCTCGTCCTTATCAGCAGCAGAATTTCCGCTTTCGGTTATTATCCCTGTATACAATACAGCCCCGTGGCTTGAAGACTGTCTTAACAGCCTTTTGAACCAAAGTACCGATCTTTTTGAAATCATCTGTGTCAATGACGGTTCTACCGATAACAGTCTGCAAATTTTGGAAAAATATGCTGCAAACAATCCGCGCATCCGTATCATAAATCAAGAAAACCGCGGCTCGGCTGCTGCCCGCAATACCGGTTTGGCCGCTGCCAAGGGAAAATACATCACCTTTGTCGATTCTGATGACTGGGTAGAACCGTCATTGGTCAAACAAACCTTTATCTATATGCAGCATCGCCAATTGGATATACTCATTTTCCGTTTGCGCAAATATAACCCGCAGACTCAAAAGTTCTGTTACAATCCCTATCACGCTTTCCCGTCAAAACTGCCCTATTTTTCCATCAACAGCAGCCCCAAAGATGCTGTTTTGCTGGCCTCTCTTCCGCAGGAAGCCTGTGCAAAAGTTTATCGGCGTAGTTTTCTGAACGAAAATAATCTCAGCTTTTGCGAAAGCATTACCCAGGGAGAAGACGAAATTTTCAATTTGCAATGCCTGCCTTATGTCAAAAAATACGGTATTTTGAAAGAGAACTTGTATAACTACCGGTATCCGCGCGAAGGATCCATTATGTCAAGCATCAAAAATCACGAACCGGAAACGCTTACCACTATTTTCGACCTGCTCAACCATATTTGTACACTACACCAAAATCAAGTGGATGAAAAAATAAAAGAAGCACTGACTGCGCGTTATCTTCTTCATATCAGCGACCTTATCAAAAACTATCCGATTTTTACCAATCATTACTGCTATCAAACGCTGCGTCAGCAGTTAAAGAAAAATAAAACTGCCTTTCGCAAACGCGGCCATCTCCGACCGGAAACATACAGACAAATCAAAAAAATTCTCTGCCACAGCTGGTTCCGACACCAAAGCGCCCTTCTCTTGTCTGCAGCTGCCCATACCACCGTCGGAAAAACATTTACGACCGGTTGGAACTTCACCAAGTCATATTTTCTGTTCCCTTGGTATGTTTACAAAATTTATAAACTGCTCAAAAACAGCAAGCATTTTTAATATTGTAATTATACCGGACAAACAAAGATCATGATTCAAAAAAGAACGGAAAGCGGTTTGAAACCGTTTTCCGTTCTTGATATTCTGTCAAAACAATCCTTATAATCCACGGTTTTTTAATTCTACATTCACCATTTCTAATGAAATCGAAATATCTTCCCCACTCATTACAAAGTTGTCCTGCTTCTGCAGTTCAAGCAAATGTTTTTTCGTTTCCTTCAATTCTTCGTCCGAAGCTTGTTCAAGCATATATTGCTGCAAAACCAGAGACAAATAAATCACACCCAGAAACAAAGCACAACACGATAGATCGGA
>CABUAP010000104.1 GCA_902489675.1 uncultured Azospirillum sp.
AAAAAATCAGCAATCATTTCCAATTACAGACTCAAAAACAAACTGTTATCATTTTCGTCAAGAAAAAAGAAAAGAGCGAACAAATGTCCGCTCTTTTCTTAAAGTAAAACAAAGAAGAAGTTTTATTCCTCTTTATCTTCGCTGCTCGCAGCAGTTTCCTGATTTTTCGGCAGCCTGCGCAAACCGATATCACGAGCACCGCTGATGCCGAGGATAACCGTTAAGGCGGTAATCAGCTGCGACCAGTCGTTGACACGAAGGTCAAGATAAGGCGCTATGATGCAGTTGATAAAAAAACCGCCGGCCAAAGCCCAGCCCACGCAAGGGATCCACATTCTCTGCCAGCCTTTGCCCGACCTGTTCTCCGGAAGCTTGTCCAGAGAATGTTTTAAAAAATAGTCCCTCGTGCCGCTGATACCGAGCAAAATACCGAGCGAGGTAATCAGACCGTTCCACTCGACCAACTCGATATCAACAAAGGGATGAACATAGAGATTGTTAATAAAACCTCCGACCAAGATCCAGCCAATGACCGAAATCCATAGTCTTTTGAACTTTATTTTTTTCATATTTGTAATTTTTTAATAATTTTTCTTGCCTTTTATCATAAGCAATATGCCGGCGTTTGTCAATTGTTTTTGTCTAAAAGCTCATTTTTTGCAGACAATCACCGAAAAACCGTCGCTGCTGTTATCAAACTCTGTTTTACAGCCGTGCAAAGCAGCGATTTTATCAACAATCGACAACCCCAGCCCGCTGCCGTTTTCCTTTTGTCCGGCCGGGCGGAAAAAACGCTCGCTCAAGTGGCGCAAATGGCGGTCGGCAATCTTAACCCCGGAATTGTGGACTTCGATTTCGTCGGCCGAAATACGGACGGCAACCGTTGCGCCTTCGGGACTGTATTTTACCGCGTTGTCCAAAAGGTTGCGCAGCATGGCAGCCAGCAGCACAGAGTTGCCTTTAGCTATCGGCGCACGGGCGGCAACATCTGTTTGCAGGCTCTGCTTCTTTGCTTGCAAGAATTCATCATATTCGACAGCCAGGGAATTAACAATTTGCGGCCAAGAAACTTCTTCCGCCTCGTCGGTCATCGCCAACCCGCTCTCCAATTTGGACAGCAGCAGCAACTGCTCCACCAAACGGGCGCAACGTTCAATCCCCTGTCCCATTTTGGCCGCGGCAGAGCGTCTGGCCGCCGTGTCATCTTCCGCCAGTTCCAGCACTTCCAGCTGCACTTTTAAGGCTGTCAGCGGTGAGCGCAACTCGTGCGCGGAATCGGAAATAAAGCTTTTTTCCCGTTTGATCATGCCGTCAATCTGACCTAAAAGGCCATTCATCGCGGTTGTCAAAGGTTTGATTTCATCGGGCAGATCCTTGGCGGAGAGCGGCGACAGATCATCGGGACGGCGCGCTTCCAGCTCTTTTGCCAACCGGCGGAAAGAGGAAAATTCGCGGCCGACAAAATAAATCACCGCGCCGAGCAAAATCAACAGCCCACACAGCCACGGCGTGAGAAATTCCTCAACCATGTCCAGTGCGACTTCGGCACGGTATTCCATTTCCTGACCAACGGCTATGATATAATTTTTATCTGCGGAATCGATCCAAACAATGCGCCATTCTTCTCCATCAACATCCTGATCAACAAAGCTGCCGGTGCGAGGGGCAAAAACAAAATCCCGACCGTTTTCATTATCATGAAAAATCATTTTGCCGGCACGATCAAAAACGGCAAAACCGATCGCCTCGTCTTCTTCGTCGGCATTATCTATGCTGCCGATAATGCGATTGGTGGCTTTCTGGCTGTCGGCGGAAAGTCCGCTCCAGTCGGCCGATGCCAGCTGACGGGCAAGCAAAATCTGATACTGATCGAAAAATTCATCGATCTTTTCCCGGCTTTCAAACCATGAGAAAAGCCCGGAAAACAACCAGATCAGACAGGAGATTCCGGTAAAAAGCAGCAGCAGACGAAGTCGAAGGCTCAATTTTTTCATATGTCTTCCAGTATATATCCGATTTTGTTGACGGTACGCACAATGTCTTTTCCAAGTTTTTTGCGCAAGTGATGGATATGGACTTCCACCGCGTTGCTCGAAACTTCATCGTTCCACGAATAGATTTTGTTTTCGATCGTTTCCTTGGAAAGAACCTTGTTTTTGTTTAAGAGCAACAGTTCCAGCAGAGCTGTTTCCTTTGGCGACATCACCACTTCCCGCCCGGCCGCCGTTACCTTGCGGGTTTCGGGATCAAAAGCCACGTCCCGATGCTTTAAGAGCGGCGACGGTCGGCCGCTGCTGCGGCGGATCAGGGCGTTTAAGCGCGCCTGCACTTCTTTCAAGGAAAACGGCTTGCCGAGATAGTCGTCGGCGCCGCTGTTTAAACCGGCGATGCGCTGATCGACATCACCGCGGGCAGTTAAAATCAGCACCGGTTCCGCACGGCCTTTCTGCCGCCAGTTTTTCAGCACTTCCAAACCATCTTGACCGGGCAGCCCCAGATCAAGCACGACCGCACCGTACGAGGCCTGATACAGCGCCTCTTCTCCCTCCAAACCATCGGCAAACCAATCGACGGCAAAGCCGAGCTTTTCCAGCCCGACTTTCAAACCGTCGCCGATCAGTTGATCATCTTCTATCAGCAGGATTCGCATGACGCACCCGTCTTATTTTTTCAATTTCACGCTGTCGACGTCAACTTTAATGTCAAACAGGTCTTTGTCAACTTCACCGCTGATCTCGATGGTATCTTCCGGGGTAACGTTAACACCGCGCCAATCTTCATTATCAATCTCAACCACAATGGTTCCGCTGGCATCTTTGAACAGGTATTTCTCATCACCCAGACTTTGCTGAATCTGTCCGACTAAGACAACGGCCTGATCATCGCTCATTTTATTGGCTTCGGCAACGGTTGAAACCGCCAGTCCCGGTCCGCTGAAGCCGCCGCGAGGAGCTGCGGCACCCTGATACTGGGCATGAGCCGCCCCGGCAAAACCAAACATTAAAGCCAAAGTAGATACTGCGAGTAATTTATTCATGTGTGTTCTCCTAAAAAAATGTTTAACTAACTGCTTACAAGAACAATACAACATTATAAACTTAAGTAACGCTTAAGGGATAAAAAAAATTCATCTTTTTATCAAATTTTATTCAACTAATTGAAAAACATAAATATTTTATAAGCAGACAGACCATTATTCTTCGTCTGCCGTATTCAATTCGTAATAATATTCCAGCAACTCGCGGGAATAATCCCTGATTTCGCCCGACGGCAGCACCAGCATCCGGCTGATGCCGATTTGCTCGACAAAGGAGGGATTGTGGCTGACCACCAGGATGGTTCCTTCAAACTGTTGAAAATTGCCGCCGATCACCGCCTGAGTTTCCGGATCCAGATGGTTGGTCGGTTCGTCCAAAATCAGCAAGTTTGCCCTTTGCAGCAAAAGTTTGCACAGCACCACCCGCGCCTTTTCACCGGGCGAAAGAACGGCGACATTTTTGTTGATATCGTCTTCATAAAAAAGGAAATTGCTCAAAATACCGCGCAATTGCCACTCGTTGTAACCGTTAGTTTCCACGTTTTCAAAAATCGACTTATCCGCCTCTAACTGCTCCAGTTCTTGAGCATAGTAAGCCGTGTCGGTTTTCGGATTAAAGCGGATTTGCCCATTAACCGGCACCAGAAGACCCATAATCAATTTCAGCAGGGTCGATTTGCCGACCCCGTTTTCGCCCACCACCAGAAAGCGCTCGCCGCCGGCAAGCATAAACGACAATTTACGATAAAGCAACCGCTGTCCGGGATAGCGAAAGCTCAACTCCTCCACGCTCAAAGGTACCTGCGCACCTTCCCGGTTGGGACGGATATCCATTTTCACCCGACGATAAGGCCGTTCGCGCACAAGCAGACGGTCACGCATTTTTTCCAGTCTCAACGCGCGTTCCTGCCCCATTCGCTTTAAGGCGTGATTCGTTTGCGAAGCCTGTTTGGCGCGTTGCACAAAATCTTCCAGCTTTTTTATTTCCCGCTCTTGGTGGGTGATTTGTCGTTCGCGCGCCTGCCGCTCTTCTGTCCGCTGTTTTTTAAAAGCATCGTAATTGCCGTCATAAACCGATATTTGGTGTGTGACTTTATTGATAAACACGACTTTGCGCACAATCTGATTCAAAAAATCGACATCATGACTGATGATTAACACCGAACCTTTATAATTTTTGAGATATCCGGTTACATAATCTCTGGTGGTTGAGTCCAGATGGTTGGTCGGTTCGTCCAAACACAAAATTTCGGGTTTGGAATAAAGCACCCGGGCAAATGCAAGTTTCGATTTATTCCAAACCCGAAGCTCATTTAACGGCCGATCCAGAAGATCCGTATCGATTTTCATTTCTTCCATCAGTGAGAGCAGAATATCATCGGCTTCGTACTGATCAAAATAATCTAACTGTTCCTGCAAATAGGCCATTCGTTCAAGCAATTGTTCGTGTTCGGCTTCCGGCGCGGTTTCCAGCCGCCGATAAATTTCTTCCAGTTCTGTTTTGATTTTTTGCAACGGACGGCCGGCGGAAAGATATTCCCACACCGTTTCGTTTTCATGATCAAAAACAATCTCCTGCGGCAGATAGCCAACCCGCGCCCGGCCGACGGACAAAGTGCCACTGTCAAGCGCAATTTCGCTGAGCAGCAGCCTAAAAAGCGTAGTCTTTCCGGCACCGTTAACACCGACAATGCCGGCTTTGTCCTTATCGCCGAGCTGAAACGCCGCATTGTCAAAGATGATTTCCGCCCCAAAAGACAGATTCATCTGGCTGCCCTTCATTACTTTCTCCTTTGATTGGTTGATAACAAAAAAACGCGGTTTTTGCCGCGTTTTTTCTAAAATTGGTGGAGCTGAGGAGGATCGAACTCCCGACCTAATGATTGCGAACCATTCGCTCTCCCAGCTGAGCTACAGCCCCATAAATACATTTTCAAACTGCAAAATAATTCCTGTTTCCGTCAAGCGAATGGAACCATTCGCCTTCCCTGCCTAATCTCGCCGCGGTTGCTGTCGCTTCCCTTGCTCAAATAAGGCAGACAAGATGTTACAGACGAAAAACCTCCGCCGGAGCTTTTTCGCTTAGCCATCCCAGCTGAGCTACAGCCCCATAAATACATTTTCAAACTGCAAAATAATTCCTG
>CABUAP010000105.1 GCA_902489675.1 uncultured Azospirillum sp.
TTTTAATATATTCTTTCAGCCGTTCCACGCCGAGCGCGGCCATTTTGGCCGGCGTATCCGCTATCTTAAACAATTCCCTGGTGGCTTTGTTCACCCCTTTGTCAGTACTTTGCGCCGACAAAACAATCGCGACCAACAGCGTAAAGGCATTAGAATATTCCAACTCGCTTTTTGGCGCCGGATCATTGGCGGACAGGATTTCAAAAATCTCAAGAATTTCTTTTTGCAGCCTCATGCTTTTACCCCTCCGGCACCCGCCGCTTTCGGCGCGGTTTCATCCAACGGCCAGCGCGGACGCGGCTTAAAATCAAGCCCGTCGCTCAACCCTTTGGCAAAACGTTCCAAACCGGCCCAGGCAATCATCACGCCGTTATCCGTACACCAACGGATCGGCGGCGCGGCAAACACCAGTCCTTTATCTGCCGCCAGGCGTTCCAGCCGCTCACGTAGATAACTGTTGGCCGCAACCCCGCCGGCAACCACCAAATGACGCCCTTCGGGATATTTTTGCTTAAAAATATCGGCCGCCCTAGATAACTTATCAGTCAAACATTCTGCCGCGGTTTTCTGAAAACAGGCGCAGATATCCGCCGTATCGTTTTTTGACAGGATAACGTGTTCGATATTACCTTTTTCGTCATAAGATTCTATGATTTTGCGTACTGCCGTTTTCAAACCCGAAAAAGACAGATTGCAATCCCCCGATCCCCGCAGCGGATGCGGCAGCACAAAACGGTTTTCATTCCCCGATTCCGCCATTTTTTCAACCATCGGGCCTCCTGGATATCCCAATCCCAGCATTTTTGCCACTTTGTCAAAAGCTTCGCCGGCTGCATCGTCAATGGTGGTTCCCAACCGTTCATATTCGCCCACGCCCTTCACCGCCAAAATCTGGCAGTGTCCGCCGGAAACCAACAGCAGCAGATAGGGATATTCGACATCATTGGTTAACCTGGAAACCAGTGCGTGCCCTTCCAAATGATTGACGGCCACATAAGGTTTGCCAAGCGCAAACGCCAATGCCTTGGCTGCCATCACGCCAACCACTACCCCGCCGATCAGCCCCGGTCCGGAGGTGGCGGCAACCGCGTCAATATCCTGCGGTTTGATACCGGCTTTTTGAAAAGTATGTTTAATCACGTCATCAATATGATCAAGATGCGAACGAGCGGCAATTTCCGGCACCACACCGCCGTAAATTTTATGCTCTTCCTGCGAAAGCACCGTTTCCGCAAGAATTTCCCTTTTATCGTTCACCAATGCCGCGGCCGTTTCGTCGCAGCTGCTTTCTATTCCCAAAACAATCATTACTTTATCTTTGATAAATTTTTAACCTTTGACGGCTACTATAAACTAAATAACGGAATATTACAAAGGAAAATAAGCAATGGGAAAAGATAAATCTGCCGATACCGCGGTTAAAAAAGATCAAGCGCTGCCTGCCGCCGACCAAACAACGCCAACGCCGGTGAAAAAAAATCGCATAAGCGGGATCATACGCTTTACCGCCGCGGCACTGCTTATTCTGGCTGCAGCTTTTGCCGCCCAGCTTTATCTTGAACAAATCATCCGGCAAACGGAAAGCAAAACCGACACTCCGGCGGCCGCAAAAATCCCTGTGCTTTCCCACCGGCAAACAGCGCCCCAAACAGCAGAAGCTCCTGCTCCGGTATCGGTTCCCGCACAGCCGCAGGAAAAAATCACCGAAATCAAATATGTTATTCCCGAAAGCATTACCAACGCTATTAACGGCCTGCATGACAAAGTCGGCAAAATGGAAACGCTGACCGCCCAATATATGAACATCAAAGCCGATTCCTCAGCCGTAATCAGCTTGGGCGAAAGACTCGACCATGTGGAAAAAAGAACGCAAAAACTGGCGCAGATATCAAATGACGGCGCACTGATCCTGACCGCCGCCCTGATGATTCGCGAAAATGCCGCGGCCGGCCAGCCGGTACGCTTTGAGGCGGAAATCCTAAAACAATTGGCCGCTTCGCAGCCGGATCTGGAAACGCCGATCAATTATGTTTACAACAATTCTTCCCGCCAATATCCGTCAAACAAAATATTAACCGACAGTTTCAAGAACATCAGCAGCCGCATTGTTTACGACCTCAAACATCAGGGCAGCTGGAAAGAACGCCTGTTAAGAAAAATTAACGAATATGTTCATATTTCCTCCCCTGCGGCCGACAGCCCTGAAGATACCGAAATCAAAGCTCTGGAAGAAATCAAAAATTATGTTGACGAAGGCCAGTTTGCCATCGCCGTCGAACAACTGGCCAAACCGGAAAATCAATCCCTGCTTGAAAATCAGGATCTAAACCAATGGTTTGCGGTCACCGATTCCAAATTGAAATTCAACCGTGCGCTGTCGCAAATTGCCGCCTACTCTTTGGCCTTAATGAAAAGCGAAGGACTAAAAAATGTCACTCTCCCCTGAACAAATTGCCGATGCTTGGCAGCAAGAATATGCCAACGCGCCGGATATACTCGCTCGGATGAGTGAAATCAAAACACTGGCAGCCGCATTTAATGCCAATGTCGATTCGGTCATTAAAATTTCCGGCATCGAATTGCAAAAAAGGATTGCCGCGGCCAACTTAACAATAGCCGATCTCGAAAATATCTCTGCCCGCACCATTCGCACCCCCGAAGATATTCTCCGCGGCATCTTCCGCTGTTTTTGCTTAGGCATTGCCGAAGAATGGATTGCCGAAGATCCGGAAATTTACCGCTGGATGACAAAAGAACTCGGAACCGAAAAACTGCAAATGGGCGCACAAGCGGGGATCATTGCCAACACCTTATCCCTGACCGGCATCAACCGCGTGGTTACCCATGTCGGCGCCTTGCCCAAACTGCAGGCCGCACAGTTTTTCAAACGGGAAAATCTGCTCTCTTTTGACCAAAACGGCACCCTAAAACCCGCTTATACCATCAGCCGCCCGGATGAAGAAGCTTCCATCCATTGGATTATAGAATTTGACAAAGACGATTGTCTGCAAATAGAGGGCAAAACTTTTGTCTGCCCCAAAGCCAATCGCTTTATTGCCACTTATGATCCGATCTTGTTCAATTTGGTGATCGATCCCTATTTTGTTGACTACACCGATCGCGAACCGATCGACTATATCATTCTTTCCGGTTATCAGGCTTTGAGCGAAAATAATAACGGCGTAAATTTGGTAAAAAAAACCATTCCGATTATCAAAAAATGGCGCCGCAAACAACCGCGGCCACTGATACATTTGGAAATAGCCTCCACTCAGGACAAAGCTGTTCGCCAAGCCGTGGCCGAACAAATTATGCCTTTGGCCGATTCCGCCGGCCTCAACGAACGTGAAGCCATTGACCTGTTGGAAGTGCTCAACCTGCCGGAACTGGCCGAAAAATGCCGCCGCCATACCCGACCGGACAATATGTTTGAAGCATTGCTCGCCATCAAGAACAAAACCGGTTGCCCGCGCATCCAACTGCATATGTTTGGTTTATATATAACCCTTCAAAACCGGGATTTCCCGATCACTCCCGCTGCCAACCGCCGCGGAATGATTTTGGCGGCCACCGCCGCGGCCTCCAAAGCCCTGCTTGGCCGACTGGCCGATTATCAGGATTTTACGGCCGCAGCAAAACATCCCGTCAGCAGCTGCGGCATTGAAGGTTTAAAAGAACTGGCTGCCCGGCTTAATGATGAAAATTTTGCGCTTAGCGGTCTGGGAAAATACGGCGAATTTGATGTAATTGCTGTGCCGGCGGTTATTATTGACCGTCCCAAAACATTGGTCGGCATGGGCGATACCATCTCCGCTTTTTCATTGCTGGGCGCACGCTGATTACAAAAAACAGTCAGGCTTTATCTTCGCTTTCCGCTGCCGGTTCGGCCAACCATAAGGCATTTTTCAGCTTGCTCTGCAAAAATTCCAGATGCGCGGCTTCTTCTTCCGGGGTAACGGCAAAAACTCTCAACGGCCGCACTTTGCGTTCGGCGGCAAATATCACACCGCTGTCCGCCGCTGTTTTGGCCGCATCATCGGTACCGGCCAGCATACTCGGTTCGGCGCCGCCCAACAGTTCAAGATAAACATCCGCTAACAACTCGGCATCAAGCAAGGCGCCGTGTTTGGTACGGTGGCTGTTGTCAATGCCGAATCTTTTACACAAAGCATCCAAGTTATTTTTGGCGCCGGGATATTTTTTCCGCGCAATTTCCAGCGTATCGACCACCCGATCCCATTCATATTCGACACGCCCCAGCTTTTTGAGCTCAAAGTTAATAAACTTAATATCAAAAGAAGCATTATGCGCCACCAGGATACCGTCATCGCCGACAAATTCGACAAACGCAGCCGCCACCTCGGCAAAAACCGGATAATCTTTCAAAAACTCTTCGGTCAACCCGTGTACGGCAACCACTTCTTCCGGCACGCTGCGCTCCGGATTGATATATTGATGATACGTGCGCCCGGTCGGAATATGATTGATCAGCTCAACTGCACCGATTTCAACCAATCTGTCGCCGTTATCGGGTGATAAACCGGTTGTTTCGGTATCAAACACAATCTCACGCAAAACCGTTTTCATTTCAATCGTTCTCCAGTTCTTTCAACAGCGCAATAATTTCAAGCTTCAGCACATTTTTCGGCTTATCGGTATTAATCACCGCATCGGCCAATTGCTTTTTCTTTTCGTTGCTCATCTGCACGTCATTAATCTTGTCAAAATGCTCGCCGTCAACCTGATCGCGTTCCATAACCCGCCGTTTTTGTATCTCATAATCCACATCGGCTACAATCACCCGGTCGCAATATATCTCCCAACCCATTTCAAAAAGCAAAGCCACATCAAGAAAAAACAGATCATCACAGCGGCTGTTGCGGCGGATAACCGATTTGAGATAACGGCGCAAAAACGGATGCGTCATTTCTTCCAGCGTTTTCAACCGGGCACGGTCATTAAAGACAATATTGCGCAGCTTGCGTTTATCCACCGTCCAGCCGTCGACCGTTCCGGGAAAGACTTCACGGATACGGTTGATAAAATCTCTTTTAAAATATAAGCGCCGCACCCATGCGTCCACATCAAAGACGGTATAACCTTCTTTTCTGACAATACGGGCAATTGTG
>CABUAP010000106.1 GCA_902489675.1 uncultured Azospirillum sp.
TATTTGCAGCGGTGCGGCCATCATTATCTTATACAGTCTGTTTCATCCCGAAAAAAAAGAAAACAAGGAGCAAGTTAAATGAGAAAAATTTTCTATCTGATGCTGTTGGCCGGTCTGCTTACGGCCTGCAATGCCACTAAAGAAGACTTAGGTCTGGATCGTAAAGTGCCGGATGCTTCAAAAGTGTCCGAGCAGAAACAGCTTTTGTTGCCGCCGAATTATAATCTGCGTCCGGTAGTGCCGATGGCACAGGCTGCGGCTCAGCAAGATAACGATTAGTTGGTAAAATATATGAAACTGAAGCAACAATTTTCCGCTGTTTGTCTGATTGGCCTTTTGTCGGCTTTTCCCGCTTCCGCCAAATTGTTTGATATTGGGGAGTATACGCTTTCAAACGGGGCAAAACTGCTGGTGGTGGAAAACCACAAAGCGCCGATTGCCAAGCATATGGTATGGTACCCTGTGGGCGCGGTTGATGAAAAGCCGGGTAAAGGCGGGGCGGCGCACTTGCTCGAACACTTGATGTTTCGCGGCACGCATAAGGTTCCGGGGGCGGAATTTAACCGGCTGATGCAGGTTAACGGCGCCGACAGCAACGCTTTTACTTCGCAAGATTATACCGCATATCATCAAACGCTGGATATCAGCAGGTTGGAGTTGGCGATGGCTCTTGAAGCCGATCGTATGGTCAATCTTGATTTTTCCGATGAGGCGTTTGCTGCCGAGCGGGATATTGTATTTCAGGAACGTAAACAGGTTGTTGATAATCAACCGTTGTCGGCTTTTTCCGAGAATATGCAGCGCAGTTTGTGGCAGACGCATCCTTATGCGCGGCCGGTAACCGGTACGGAAGAGGAAATTTTGAGTTTGACGCGGGAAGACGTGATGGATATCTATCGCCGTTATTATGCGCCGAGTAACGCGATCATTGTTATTTCCGGCGATATTGAACCGGAAACGGCTTATCAATTGGCGGAAAAATATTATGGCAAGCTGCCGGCCGGCGATAAAGCCGCGGCAAAAAGTTTTCCGCCCGTGAATCCGAGTGTGGAAAATTATGTGCGAATGAAATTGCCGCGAGTGGAACTGCCGCGGGTAGTTCGCCGTTATATTGTCGATTCTTATAATACCGATCCCGGAAATATTTATGCAGCGGCAGTGCTGGCGGTTTATCTTGGGGAGGGGGATACTTCCGAACTCTATAAAGAGTTGGTTATTGAGGAAAAAGAAGCACTTGGCGTTTCCTGCTCATACGATTACGCTTCCCGCAGTTATGGCACCTTCAGTTTGTCGGCAATGCCTGCGCCGGGTGTTTCTGTCGACAAACTGCGGCAGGCGCTTGATCGTGCCGTAGAAAAGGCAGTTGCCGATATCAATGAGGAAAAAATAGAAAAAGTAAAAAATAAAATGCTGGCCGGGCTGGTTTATCTTCGGGACAATCCGAACGATGCGGCTTATATTGTCGGTTCGCTTTATACGATCGGGATGACCAAGGAAGATATTGAAAATTATGCCGATAATATTCGTAAGGTAAATGCCGAAGCGGTTAAACAAGCCGCCGCTCAGATCTTTGAAAAATCGGCAATGACCGAAGGTGTGGTTGAGCCTTTGACCGGGGAGAAAGGCAATGAATAAAAAACGCGTGCTGGGAATATTGGTTACGGCTGCGGTTGTTGCGGCCGGATTGTTTTATTTTTGGCGGCCGTCTTTTGATGCCGAACGCCTGGTCAAAAATTCCGAACTTGGAAACCGCAGTTTTTCACGGCCGGTGGTAGAGGTGGTTTCGCCCAAATACGGGATAAAAGCGTATTTGCTGGAAGATACTTCCAACCCGATTATCAGTGTCGGTTTTGTTTTTGCTCATGCCGGCGCGGGGGCGGAAAAAGAAGGGCAGGCCGGGCTGGCCAAAATGACGGCGGCGCTCATTTCCGAGGCGGCCGGAGAGCTTGATTCTCAGACATTTAAAGAAAAACTGGAAGATTATGCGATTTCTATCGGATATGGTGCTGATAATGATGATTTTTCGGGACGGCTGCTGACGATTAAAGAGTTTTCCCCGCTTGCCTTTGCAATGCTGAAACAAACGTTGACGGAACCCCGGGTAGACCGTGCCGATTTGGAAAGAATCAGAAAGCAGATGCTGGCCATGTTGGAAAGTCAGAACGAAAATCCCGGGCAGCAGCTCAGCCTGACGGCTAACCGCACGCTGTTTGGCGATCATCCGTACGGACGTAACCTGTTGGGTAAAAAAGAAGACATTGAATCCTTTTCATCGCGGGATATAAAACAATTTGCCGCAGCCAATTTGGGACGTTCCAATCTGATTGTGGGCATTGCCGGCGATATGACAGCGGAAGAAGCCGGTGTCTTTTTGGATGAGGTGTTCGGTTCGCTGCCCGAAAAAGGCGCTGCGGATAATGTACCGGCCGTTCGTCCCGAACTTGCCGGCGGTTTTGTTTATCAAAATGAAGAACTGCCGCAAAGTATGGCTTTTGTCGCCGCACAAGGCACCCGGCGCAATGATGCAGATTTTTATCCTCTTTACATTGCCAATTATATTCTCGGCGGTTCGGGGCTGGGATCTCGTCTTAATTTGGCCGCCAGAGAGAAAGAAGGGCTGACTTATGGTATCTATACCGGGCTTTCGATTGCGGATAAAGCGGAGATGATTGTCGGCGGTTTTTCTTCAACACCGGAAAATTTTGCCCGGGTTGTGGAAATTTTTACCGAAAAATGGAATGAAATCGGGCAGCAGGGGGTATCGGAAAAAGAATTGGCAGAAGCTAAAAACTATCTGGTTGCCTCTTACAATCTGCGTTTTGCAGACATTGCCGCCATTGCCGATATGCTGGTTTATATGCAGAAAGAAAATTTGGGCATCGATTTTTTGCTTGAACGCAACCGTTATGTTTCCGAAGTGACGCTTGAGCAGGTCAATCGGGCAGCGGCGCAATATTTTACACCGGAAAATTTAAAGATTATCGGGCTCGGAAGATTTAATTAGACTAGGAGAAAAGAAAAATGGAGAAAAACGTTACCAAAACCAAAGCTTGGAAAAAATTGGCGCTTCACTATCGCTTTTTTAAAAACGTTGAAATGAAAAATCTGTTTGCGTTTGATTCCAAGCGCGGTGCTAAATACACCATCCCGCTGGGACCGCTTTATCTCGATTATTCTAAAAACCGTTTCAATGAAAAAACAATGCAATATTTGCTGGAACTGGCCAACGAAGTTAAATTGCGGGATAAGATCGAAGCCATGTTCAGCGGTGAAAAAATCAATATTACCGAAAATAGGGCGGTACTGCACACGGCGCTGCGCAATCGGCAAAATACGCCGGTATATGTTGACGGCAAAAACGTTATGCCCGAAATTAATGCGGTGCTGGCCAAGATGAAAAAGTTTACGGATGCCGTCCGTTATGGCGAATTTAAGGGGGCAACCGGCAAAAAGCTGACCAACATTGTCAATATCGGCATCGGCGGTTCCGATCTGGGGCCAGTAATGGCCACCGCTGCGCTCAAGGAATTTTGGGCTAAAGACATCAACTGCTATTTTATTTCCAACATTGACGGGTCGGCCTGCGAAGATGTTTTGAGTCGGGTTGATCCGGAAACGACATTGTTTGTGATTGTTTCTAAGACGTTTACCACAATAGAAACTCTGACCAACGCTAAAACCTGCCGCAAATGGCTGATCGATGCTTTGGGCGAATATGCGGTTGCCAAGCATTTTGTTGCCGTTTCCACCAATGCCAAAGAGGTGGCAAAATTTGGCATCAATACCGAAAATATGTTTGAGTTTTGGGATTTTGTCGGCGGTCGCTATTCTATGTGGTCAGCGGTCGGCCTTTCCATCGCTCTGGCTGTCGGTATGGAAAATTTTGAAAAAATGCTTGATGGCGCCAATGAGATGGATCTGCATTTCAGAAATACGCCGTTTGAAAAAAATATTCCGGTTATTTTGGCGCTGCTCGGTGTTTGGTACAACAACTTTTTTGGTTTCGGCAACCAGTGTATTGTTCCTTATGATCAGGATTTGCGCTATCTGCCAAGCTATTTGCAGCAGCTCGATATGGAAAGCAACGGCAAGTCGGTCAATGAGAATAACAAGTTTGTCCGATATGCAACCGGGCCGGTTTTGTTCGGCGGGGCGGGTACCGATGTGCAGCATTCGTTTTTTCAACTCCTGCATCAGGGAACCCGGATTGTGCCGTTGGATCTGATCATTCCCGCCATTTCGCATAATGAAATCGGTGACCATCATGAAATTCTGGTGGCCAATGCGTTGGCTCAGGGCGAAGCGCTGATGCGCGGCAAGACTGTGGCCGAAGCGGCGGCAGAACTGGCCAAAGCCGGCAAAACCGCGGCAGAGATCAGTCGGCTTAAGCGCTATAAGTCTTTTTCGGGTAACCGGCCGACCAACTCGATTGTGATTAAAAAGGTAGATCCTTATACATTGGGAATGCTGGTTGCCATGTATGAGCATAAAGTGTTTGTCGAAGGTGTGATCTGGAATATTGACTCCTTTGATCAGATGGGGGTTGAACTGGGCAAGCAGATGGCTTTGAGTATCCTGCCCGAGCTGCAGGGACACGCTTCGGGGCTGCATGACAGCTCAACGCGCGGCCTGATCGATCTGATCAAGAAAATTCGTAAATAACAAAGGGATCTTTTGTCTATGACTATTCGCATTCTGCCCAATACCTTGGTCAACCAGATTGCGGCCGGCGAAGTAATTGAACGTCCGGCTTCCGTTGTTAAGGAGCTGGTGGAAAACGCAATTGATGCCGGTGCTTCCTCAGTTGAAGTAACTCTGGTAGACGGCGGAAAATCATTGATTGCCGTGGTTGACAATGGTAAAGGCATGACGCGGGAAGATATTGAGCTGGCGGTGGAAAGGCACGCAACTTCCAAACTGCCCGATGACGATCTGTTTCATATCAGTTACCTTGGTTTTCGCGGCGAGGCGCTGCCTTCTATCTCTTCGGTTGCCCGGTTGTCGATTGTTTCCCGCAGTAAAAATGCGGAAAACGGCTGGTGGA
>CABUAP010000107.1 GCA_902489675.1 uncultured Azospirillum sp.
GAGATAGGTTTGTGTGATTTCATCAATAGTGAAACCGTTTCTCAATGTTGTGCCAACCTTGGCCAAGAAGACATCGCCGTCGGTGTTGATCAGTTTAGCCGCCAGTTCTTCACCCTGGCCGGTAATTTCCATAATGGCATACTCGCTGCTCAGTTTAACTTTTTCGGGGCTGAGCGGTGTGGTCAAATCAATGCCGCTAGCGGTTGCAAACGGATTTTTGCGTCCGCTCTTGCTTTCGGCTTTTGCCGCGGCAATCTTTTTCTTGGAAGATTCGATTTCGGCTTCCAAACGAGTTTTCAAAATGGAAATTTGGCTTTCCAAATTGGCAACTTTCTTATCATGAGCAATTCTGGCCGATTCGGCTTTACTCTTCAAATCATCGGCTTTTTGTTTCAAGACGCTGAGTTTCTTATTATTGTCTTCCAAAACCTGCTTAATTTCAGCATCTTTTTTTGCCATTTGGGCATAAACGGAAGCGTTGGTTTTAATCCATTTTTGAGTAGCTTCCAACATTGTTGCTTTATAGGCCTTAACGATTTTTTCCTGACGCAAAGCTTCCAGTGCCCCTTCCGCTTCTTTCAGTCTGGTTTGCTCTGCAACCATCAAGCGTTCCTGTTCGTTCTCCCACTCTATGCGCTTTCTTTCTTCTTCCTGTTTGCGCGCCTCTTCTTCCTGTTGAGCTTTTAATCTCTGTGCCTTAACCGCAGCGATTTCATTCTGAACTCTTTCCTTTTTCAATTCCAGATTGAGCAGAGTCGTCTGTTTTTCCAAATCGGACATCTTGGCAAATAGATCATTGCTGATGGAAGGGGAGATGTTTTCGTCAAAACCACCGGTTGTTTTCGGTCCCAAAAGAGCGCCGGTTACGGTCGGAGCTGTCGTCGGAGGCGTGCCGGAAACTGTTTTAACCGGAGCAGCGCCTTCAACTTTCATATCAACAGTCGAAGTTCCCTTTGGGGCAGGAGCCGCAGTGTCATCTTCAACCGCAATGGATAAAGTCTGCTCATCAGTTTCATCCTGCTCGCTTCCTTCCATCGGGATAAGATCGGTAGCCACGCTGTCTGTCGGTTCCGCCGGAGATAATAAACCATCACCGCCAGGCAGTGACACATCGCCCATTTGTTCGTCAAATAAAGATATTTCTTCCGGTGCGGAAGCGCCGCTGTCTTGTGGCGCCAGAGAAACCGTTTCGTCATCTTCCAACAAAGTTACAGTTTGCGCCGCAGCCTGATCAGCCAGTAAACCCGCAGCAATTACCACTGCCAGACCACATAATGTATTTCTAAAACTATAATGCATAGATAGCTCCTTCATATTCCCAAACACTGGTATCGGGGTTGTATTTTATCAAATTAATCTTAAGTCCTGAAAATTTTGTTAACAAACCGCTCCAGATTTTCGGATTATAGTTTGAATTGAATTTAAATTTGACCGAGCGGTATACGTTCTGCTGCGGAGAGGTGTAAACATCATCCGACATCGATACCTGCTGATCAATAGATTGGAAAAATTCATTCAGGTTAATTTTCAGATCCAGCATAGATTTTGTCGGTTCCGAAAGCTCCGTTTTTATTTCGTCGAGCAGCAAAGCCGCCATCACGCTTTTCCCGTCATCGGAAATAGAACGTGCCGAAAATTTAAGACCGGAAGCATTTAAGGCTTTGTCGGCAATGGAAATGCGCCCAAACAATCTGGTCCAACTGGTGCTTGCCCCGCCGGTCGTACAGGTAATTGGCCCGATTTTCCAACCGGGAGGCATAATCTGCATCAGGTCCATAATCTTATTATTGCAACTGGTCAGGACGGCAACCGGATCCGGCAGATTCTCCCAAGGTTTGGGTTCCGGCGGAATTTCTTCCGTCTTGACCACCTTGGGCTGAACCGGTACGATAACCGGAACAGTCGGTGTTGTATCAAACAGACTCATAAACAGCTGATAGGCGATATAAAGAACAACAAATGCACCCGCACCGGCAATAACATAAAACATTTTGCCTTTGGTATTGATCTTTTGTAGCTTGACTTTACTGCCGCGTGCCAGCAGATCTTCCAGCTCCGGATACAAAGTATCTTCAATGTTCCATTCCGGCGGAGCAATCTTCAGCTTCCAGTCCGGCACCATCAACATACTCATAAACTGTTTTTTGGCGTCTTCTTCAGACAGATATAACATATCGCCGTTCGCCAGAATAACGTCATCACGTACGCAGACGTACCACCAGCCGTTTGGAACTTTGAACACGGCAACAAAAGACGGTTGGTCGCTCAAAGCCGTTGCTAAACCGATCGCAGCAGCGTTCATTCCCTGCTTATAACCATCGGCAGAAACGCAGATACCAAACTGCGGCGTCTTGCCTTTCTTGATGCAGTACAGATCGGCGCCTTCCAAAACCCCTTGTGAGGATTCTATGATCTCAGCTTGAGGCGCATCTTGATTTTGAAGAGATTGCCAGAACAAGCTGGTTGCATATTCAACCCCTCCGGAGACAAAATGCGTACCCCAGCTTCGCTCCTGATCGCTTTTGTAGTCGTCATCTGACATTTGGGCATCATCTAACACGTTCGTTTCCTTTTATAAGAATTTTCAGTCTAGTCGTGTACTCTGGTTTCCGGGTTAAGCGGACTTTCGAGAACGACCGGGGTTAAAATAATGACTAAGATGCTTCTGACTTTTCCCGCTGTGGCCGCACCGCCCAGCAAAGAATTGGTTGCCGAGCCGACACCGCGTTTTTCCGCACTGTTTTCAACTCGTTCATAACCGGTCAAAACCAAAGATTCACCCGATTTCATGGCAACTTCTTGTGTGAAACCGCGGGATTCGATGATCGGGTTTTGAATATATTCGCCGCCTTCACTCTGTTCTTCCCCTGTTTCGGAACCGCTGATCAGGTCAACTTTTTCCAAAGCCAGCAAGTCCGACAAAGTCAAATCAAATTTCAACAACAGACGCCCGTGTTCCAAAATCCGCGGCAAAACGTTCATGGTGAAACCGGTTTCGATTTCTTCCGTTTCTGTCGACAGGTCATAGTAGTTGGAGTCCCCGCCGCTGTTGGTTTTTGTGATTTCGGAAATGTAGTTTTGCTTTTTGACAACCTGAATCGGAGCCGACTTGTTGTTCAAAGTGGTAACCGTGCCGCTCGTGATCAGGTTGGTCGTAGCCTGAGTCGATAAAGCCTGAATGCTGGCATTGATGTTCCAGTTGCCGGGCATCAGGGTCATCGTCAGATTTTGGGTAATGTCTGATGACAGGCCGCTGGCAGCACTGGCAACGCCGAAGCTGGTTTTCCCGTCTTTGAAAGCAGAGCTGAGGTTGAGGCCAAAGGTGTCCGAATCGTCAATCGTAACCTGTAAAACCTTAACGCTGATGGCAACCTGACGTGACAGACGGGCATTTTGTTCGTTTACATAATGAGCAACGCGTCTGATTTCATTCGGTGTTGCCGTTAACGAAATGGTGCCGTTCGTCGGATCGAGCGACAATTGAGCTTCTTTGCCGATCATCGATGTGATCGATTTTTCAATATTGCTCCACAGTTCCAATTCTGCCGTATTGGTCAGAGTCAGAGCCGAAGAACCGCCGCTGCCCGAGTCGGTGGAGGAACCGCCGATGTTGGTGCTCAAAGTCTGCTTGGTCGGTAAGCTGTAAAGAACAAAAGTTTTGGTCATAAACTTGTAGAAGTAAATTTCGTTTTTGTCATATCTCCACCAGATGCCAAAACGAGAGCCGATTTCATCAAGCAAACCGCTCAAAGGCCCGCGGTAAGAAACCAGCATTTTGCTCGGATCCGCCCAGTGAGCATTTAATTGTTCGGGGGAAGGGATGTTTTCCTGAGCATTTTTCAACAAATCTTCTTCCAGATGAGGAGCATAACGAACCTGAACGGAAGTAATTTTATTAATCATATCGCCGATTTCATACAAAGTAATCGGGCGGTTGCTGATCAAAGTAATACCTTCTTTGGTTTCGAGATAGGCAGGGATCGGAGCGCCTTCATATTCGACGACGCTTTTATCACCGAGCCAGATTTCGTTTTTAACCCGGACAACATCTTCCGGAGCCGCTTTGCTCGGCATTTTGGCTTTTTCTTTAAGTTCGGTTGTTGCTTCCACTTCGCGTTCCAGCGTGGCATCCATGCTGGTCGCAACGGAACAGGCGCCGATTAAGGCGACCAATCCCAAACTTAAACTGTATTTAATCCAATTATTCATAAGCATTCTCATCCTCCATGGTCTCAACTACCAAGACGCGGTTTCCTTTATAAAATGTTGCGATCGGAGCCGGCCGCGCTCTGGCAAAAGCTCTGATCAATGCCGAACTGACATCGGCAAAACGGCCTCTGAACATAGCGCCGGCAGTTAATGTATAATTGCGGTTGGTGTTCCAGATCAAACGCCATCCGGCACGATCACACCATTCCGTCAGCAACAGCTTCAGGCTTTTTCCTTCTTCTGCCAGCCAGTCCTCTACCGGGTCGTCGGCATTGTAGTTGTCGCCTGTATCTCCGGTATTGGAACCATCGGTAACATCTTGCTGATTTTCATCAATACTGATTTCTTCTTCATAGTCAATAACCTCTCCGTCAACAGAAGGCGGAATGGTTGCAGACATATTGCTTCCCGCACCGGCTTGAACCACCAGATGATCGCGCGGCGTTCTTTCTCCGTATTCGCGGTAATCTGCGGCAACTTTGGTGTAATTTACAAATTCGTCTTCGGCGGCGCAACCGGTCATCCCCGGCGTAGGATATTGTCCGGCCGGACAGGTTTGTTTAACGGTTGTACCCGGCGCAGCCTGAGCTTCCGAATAGTTGTATTGATAATCGTTGTTGCTTGCACAACCCGATAACAGCAGAACTCCTAAAAAACCGGCTGATAAAAGAAATTTGTAGTTCATTTTTGTGTTTCCTAAGCTGTTTTTATTCATATTTTTTAACCTATCATACATACTGAAAAAAAATAATCAAGCAGATATTCTACCACGACTGGTAATACAAATCCCGCCCTTTATTGGTTTCCTGTACAGTGTTGTT
>CABUAP010000108.1 GCA_902489675.1 uncultured Azospirillum sp.
ATATTAAACTATAAATTGTAACTTTTAATATTTTATTTAAATATATCCCTAAAAATTTGGTGTAACGTTCCAACCCGGCCGCTGAGCTTGGGCAGCTATAGACCCGGGGAAAAGTTGGGAACAGTGCCGGCGTTGGCCGGTGAGAAGTATATCATTTGTTAAATTCTGGGCAAAGGTTTGTGGCGGCGGACATAGAGATAGATAAATAATGTGTAGAACAATATAATGCCCGCAATCAGGCTGATAACGAATTTTTGAGTTTCGGCGGAACTCCAGGCCTGCGTAATTTGGTTGACGTTAACCGCGGAACCGACAATGCTGAAATTGCTGTAACTGTCTTCACTATACATATTAATTGTGATTTGGTTGTCGGGGTTTAGGTAATTGAACTCGATGACAATAGCGTTGTCTGTTCGGATCAGTTTGGCGGAAACATCGCTGGATGTTTGGTTGTTGTCTATTCCGTAATGTATAATTTTTACCCGCGGCGGAATCGGGATGCGGATCGGATCGTGGCCGATTGAGGAAACATCGCTGCCGGAAAGGGCATCTTCGCCGGAGTTGGTGAGAGTTATGGAAGTTTTATAAAGTTTGGGATAATTTTTGCCGTTAATATGGATTTTGAAATCGTCACTGCCCGAGGATGATGATATTTCCGTTGTTTCGGTCGTATATTTCAGAATGGGGCGGCTGATATAAAATTGGTAGTAACCGATCAAAATCGCAGAAACGGCAAGTAGGAAAGCACCGGTCGGGCTGGTAAGAAAATTCCATAAGGCGCGCACGGTTTTTGACTGCCGATAATATATATGGCTGGGGTTCATGATTTTTTCTCCTTTTTTGTTTCTGATATAGGCGCGTATCAGTCAAAGAAAAGAGCCGGAGATCGATTTTTTATTCTAAAATAGTTGTTTATTTTAAATGTTTGGGGAAAATATTTGAGAATGAGGCGCAGTTGGGGGATAAAATTTATCCGGACAAGCAATTGCTTGTCCGGATTGTAACTAAAAGAAACATTACATAAAAATTTTCGGCACGATAAACGGCCTGAGGTTATGAAAAATAAAAATCCGCAAAAGAACTTGCTATTCGGCGGAAGCCGAGCCGGGGACATCGTAAAATGTTTCCGGTTATGGGTAAGGAGATCCATGAACTTTTTCAGATGTTCTTTTGGAATATTTTTTTCTTTATGGTCAAAATAAAACATTAATCTGAAAACAATCTGAAAGTTTTTTAATTTTTATATATTAGAAGCGTATAATCATCAAATTTTGCTTGCCACGGGGATGATGCGTTTTTACACTATGGTTGTTGAGGAGAAAAAAATGAAACTTTTGTTGGCAGAAGATGATCTTAAACTCGGTGCTTTGGTAAAAAGCTTGTTGGAGTTGTCGGGTTTTGAGGTTGAGTGGGCCAAAGACGGTAAAGAAACTTTGGATTTTATTGAGGAAGCGGCGGCCAGCAGTTATGACGTGATTATTCTGGACTGGATGCTGCCGGAATTAAGCGGTATTGAAATCTGCCGACTGCTCAGAAATCCGCGTAAGTATAATTATCAGGGCGGGATTATTTTTCTGACCGCCAGAGACGGAACCGATGACTGTGTGACCGGGCTTGAAAGCGGTGCGGACGATTATTTGGTCAAACCTTTTGAAAACAAAGAGCTGATTGCGCGGGTTAATGCGCTTGGACGACGCAAAGGTCGGCCGTTTGTTGATGATATCTACACTAAGGCGGGATTGGAAATGAACAGCAAAACCGGAACAGTGTCATTTGACGGCAAAAATTTGAAATTGAGCCGGCGGGAATTTGAGCTGTTTCGGCTCTTGTTTGTGAACTGTGGACAGATTATTTTGCGGGAAACCATTATGGACAAGGTATGGATTGATAATCCCGATATCAGTCCGGCCAGTTTGGATGCTTATATTTATATTTTGCGGCGTAAGATCGGCAAACTTTCCGACCGGGTGCAAATTCGTTTGGTTAAAGGAATTGGCTATGTGCTGGAGATTGAGGAATGATCAGCAAGATTCGCCGCCGTTTGGTTTATAAATATACGGCGGTTATTGCCGTTATGTTGTTGTTTTTTGCCGTCGGCGGATTTGCAATGTGCAAATATGCGGTACAAAAAGTGATTGCCGATGCGATGTATGATTCTTTGGCAACCGAAATCAGGGAAGCAGAAGAAGCGGGATTGAATGAGGAAACGGTTTTGAAAGAAACAGCGGTTGCTTCTGATATCGGTTCTATTTATAGTTATGCTTATTGGTATGTCGGCGATCGGATGGTTTTTGCCGAGCATCCGAAAAATCCGCAGGTGGATAGAATCTGCCGGGAAAAAATTGCAAATTATCCGGTGAGTAATCAATTGGAACAGTTTTTTCTTTATGACCATCAGGGGAGGGAATGGCAATTCTATATGCTGGCAGGGAAAACAAAAAGCGGTCGGGTTGTGATTTTGGTAAATGTGACACCGTTTAAGCTTTTATCTCTGCGTTATATTTATCTGTTGCTGGGGGCATTGCTGCTGATGTTGACAGTGGCGTGGGTCAGCGGGAATATTTTGGCTGATCGGACGATTGCGCCGTTAATCAAAATTTTGGAAAAACAAAAGCGTTTTGTTGCCGATGCTTCGCATGAGTTAAGGACGCCTTTAGCTGTGCTGCTTTCCTCATTGGAACTGCTGGAACTGAAATTTCCCAAACAACCGTTGATAGCGGGAATGAAAGAGGAAGTTCTCGGGATGTCGGCTTTGATCGGCAATTTGCTGGAACTGGCTCGGGCAGACAATCGGCAGCAAATTATCCGGCGAGAACAATTTGATCTGTGCCAACTGATTGAGCGAACGGCGGAAAGTATTTCGGGACGCAAGAATGTCCGGGTGATTAACAGTTGCAAAGGGAATATTATGCTGACGGCCGATGAGGAAATGATCCGCCGGTTGCTGCGGATATTGCTGGATAATGCCGTTAAATACAGTTGTGACGGTTCCGAGGTGCGCGTTGGTGCCGTGCATGAGGACAGATGCTGCCGGATTGAGGTGGAAGATCACGGAAGCGGTATTGATGAAAAAGATATTCCTCATATTTTTGAGCGTTTTTATCGGGCGGATGAAACCCGCAGCCGCCAGACGGCTGGTACCGGGCTGGGGCTTTCCATTGCGATGGAAATTGTGGAACGTCACGGCGGCAGTATTAAAGTAGAAAGCACACCGGGAAAAGGCTCTTTGTTTATTGTTACCTTGCCGGGGAATTAGTTTTTTGTCAATTTTTTGTTGACGGAAGCGGATAGAGGGCATATAATCAGACTGATTTAGACATATTATTAACTAATTTTTTTCTTATGAATAAAATAACTTGTTATCAGAGATTGGTTCAGGCCATTGTAAACAATGCCAAGTATGGAGAAAATTTCGAGTACGAATTTGAAAGTTTTCCCGGTTTTGCCCGCCGCGGCCACAGCGAACGCGAGTTCAGAGACTGGGTCAAATGCATCAAATGGGTGCTTGACGTGCTGCAAACCCATGACGGAAGTCTGAACGCCAAGAAGGAATTCTGTCGTCAGAGCGTTTCGTCAGCCGGGTTGTATGCCGTTCCCCGTTATCGCCTGCGCGAGGAGGAGTTGCAGATCATCGCATCGGCCGAAAGATTCGGACGTGGTGACGGTGGTGAAATTCTGCAATACGGAAACAAAAATGTTGTTTCCTATGACTATCGTCATATCCCGAGAAACGAAGGCGGCCGCAAAGACATTCTGGTTGTCTTTTCCGGTGCGCCGGAAAGCGCGGTTAAAGCTGCGGAAGCATTGTACTGCTACATTCGGATGCACAAGGCGCTGCCCGACGGTATCATGTTCCTTGGTTTGCAAGATAACCAGAACATGACGGAGTTTTGCCCGCAGTTCAAATTGCGCAAAAATTCCGAATACCGGATGTATCTCCGTCAGATGCTGTTGCTTGGCGTGCCCAAAGGACTGCTCGGCAAATTGCTGATGACGCCGAAAGATACTTCGACGGCGGAAAACATCGAGTTGGTTAAGGAAACTCTGGCGCATTACGGCGTCAGTGAAGACGTAAACCTGATCTGCGTGACCTATCCGCTCTATCAGATGCGGGTGGCAACCGAATTTTCGTTCGGTTTGCAAGACGCGGAAAATGTGTGGGTGCGTATCGCCGATATTGAGCCGAAGATGTTTTCGTCCGCGGCTTATGGGGCGATGGTTTCGCAAGGGATAATCCGAGAAGAGCGCATTGGCCGCCGGGTTAATGAAAATCTTCGAATTTTCAGCTATGACCGGCTGGATATGCAGTTGGCGGATCTAACGCTGGCTAACAGTGTGGCGCATCTTTTCCGTGAACAGGGAAAGACTCGTTTCGCACTGCCGAACTTGGGAAATTACCCCGCGGAATACAAGGCACTGGCGCCGTTGTTTCTGGCATATTCGTATCCGAATGTGATGGCAGAACTGATCGGAACCGACGAAACTGTTTCTGCGGTGCTGAAAGTGATCCGTGCGTTGATGCTTGATGCTTATGACGAAGGTGCAAGCGGCAAGGCCTGGGATGAGCAGCAGTTGGAAAATACGCTGAACATGGGCTACAAGTTGGTGGCCGAAGGTCTGGCTTCGCCGGAAGTGTTGATCAAAGGACGCTATATGGAAGAAGATCAATTCCTGAAAGCGGTCGTTGATTATCAGAGCCGTTTTTGATTTGAACAAGCTGTTCTGTAAAATGTAAAGAAAATGCGAGAGATTTTAAAATCTCTCGCATTTTTTTGTCAGTTCTCTACAGATTGCTCCCAGTTTGCCGGGGGAAAACCTTTTTTTAGGCCATCGGCTTATTTAAGGAGATTTCGGTGGGTGTTTTTATATCTTTTTTAAGATGTTAATCAGCTGTTATAAAAGCAAAAAAATCTCTTATATTTTTTGAAACAAGTATGCCTAAAAAAACGATCCTTTTTTATTACACAAAATGAT
>CABUAP010000109.1 GCA_902489675.1 uncultured Azospirillum sp.
GGAAAGGTATAGACATTATAGAAGCAGAAGTATGTATAGATCATGTCCATATGCTTATACGTATACCTCCAAAATTTTCTGTTTCTAGTATTATGGGCTATCTCAAAGGAAAGAGTAGTTTGCAGATATATGATAAATGGGGTAATGCAAGATATAAATATAGAAACAGAGAATTTTGGTGTAGAGGGTATTATGTGGATACAAGTGGAAAAAATACACAGAAGATTCAAGAATATATCAGAAATCAGTTAAAAACTGATGCGGAAGAAAGTCAGTTAACTCTAGATTTAGACCCGTTTACGGGCTGTAAGTAATCGATGCAAGTGCAGGTTTCATACGCTCTTTAGGCGTAGCCGGGATCCTTAGCCTTATAGGCGTTAATGAAGAACCTCCGGCTACGCCGGTGGGGTCCTTTTTTGTTGCATTGGGAAGCGGCGGGAAAAACTGCCGGAGAAAAACCGGGGTGCGTCCGTTTGATAATCGGCGGAGAGGGCGGAACCGGAAAACGGTCGGTGTTTTTTTGAACGGATGCCGATGGAAAACGAAACGGGAGCGGGGCGGTGAAGTATAGGCCGGGACGATAAATTTTCCCGGTTAGTGCAAACGGCATTAACCGTTTTGGACCTTAACGTTCGGCTTCAAGCTTCGCAAGCCTTTGCGGCTGGGGAGGTATGCCGGCATTTGTCTGTTGGCGCAGACGTTTGAAGCATAAAAAAACGGCGGCGGTTCGTTGGAACGAAACCGCTGCCGCTTTTGACAACTATAAGCCGAATCTGGTCAAAGGTTTGGGAAAAACGTAAACCTTTTTCTTTTTCAGCCGTTCCCCGAAATTTTCTTCATAGAGCAAGGCTCTGGTTTTTACCCATTGCCGTTTGGAATTGTACTCCAGCAGGAAAAATTTTCGCGGGCAGGCCAAACTGTCTTCCAGTTCCAGAAGCATGAATTTTGCCGGGCGAAAGCGGAAGCTTTCTTTGTCCTGGCAAAAACGCATGTCTTTGGTTCCGGGGAGGAAGAAAAAGAAACCTTTTTCGTCTTCGATCAGCCAGGCGGTGCAAATGAAATTTCCCTTTGCATCGAAAATGTCCTTCAACAACACGTCGGAAAGTTTTTTCGCTTTGCCGGAAAATTTGTTGTATTCTTCGAGCAGTTCTTTGTATCCGACTGTTTCGCAGCAGTTTTCCCGGCGGCTTGCAAGCGATGACCTGTCCAGCAGAAAAAGCAAACGGGTGCTTTCCGAGTATTTGGTAAAGAGGCATTCCAGATAGTTGATCAGATTTTTCATAAGTATAGAATATAATTAGGTTTAATAATTTTTTGTGCCTTTATTATACAAAAATTTGTCAATAAGTCAAGTTTCCGATCGGCAGAATGAGAGGCGGACGTGGCCGGTCAAACGAGGAGACGGGCGAAAAAAATGGGAAATATACGGAGCGGACGGGGCAGCAAGCAACAAACGGGGAAACCGCGGCGCGGGAAAAACCGCCGGAGGGGCGGAGAAGGAACGGGAAAGCGGTAACAGGGCAACCGAAAGTGAAACAAAGAAAGTGACTAAGGGGAAAGTTCGGAGAGAAAAAACGGAAAAGAGGCCGTATGAAAGAAAAAATGCGGTATGTGAAAAATGACCGGGAAAGAAAAACAAAGAATCGGTAAGGGACGGGAGAGAATAAGAAACGGCAGGAAAAGTAAACAAGGGCGGGGCAGCGGGGAAAACCGGAGCAGGTTAAAAAAGGTGTGAGAGACTGAAACAAAATATGGAATGCAGAAACAAGTTCGGCATGGTTCGGTATAACAGATTTCCTTTTTTGAGCGGTTGTGATTTTGCAGGGAACGGCAGGCTGAGGAAGTGGAAGCGGGTGTTATTTTTGTGTGTCGGCGCAGAGGCGCCTTGTTCCGGCATCTTGTCGCTTCTCTGCCGTCAGGGTTGTGATTTTCAATGAGGATATAATGAAAAAAACGGCCGTCGTTGATGGCGGCCGTTGGGCTGTTGTATGGCAAAATCAGCGTGCGTGCAGGCAGATTTTGTCCCAGGAAGGCATGCGGCCGGAAGGAAAAGCGTGTATTTCCTTGCCGGCGGCGTCTTCAATTTTTTGAGCAATGGCATCTTTTCCGTCAAAGTAAATGACGACTCTGTCTTCGGAGTTGTCGACAGCAACCGTAAAGATGGCACCAATATTGACAGGTTTGATTTGATAGAGCCTGTCATCGGCAAAAAATATTCGGCGGCGGCCCAACGGGATGATCATTTTGCCGTCAGAGCAAGGTACCCCCCAAGCAAAAACTGTTTTGCGTTCGCCGAATCTGCCGATCAATTTGAACAGAACAGGCGATGAAGTGAACCGTGAAAAGGCAGATTGCGCTTCGTGGAAATAGAGAACATTTTCCTCCAGTTCCGCTATCGGCATAAAAGAAGCCATAATCTTGAGCGAATCGGTTACGTTTTTCCGGTAGCGCTTCAAATTTTTCCGCAACAGAAAAAGCCGCAGTTGTTCAAATAATTTTTTCATAGTTATTTAGGTTTAATAATTAAAGTTCTTTCTACAGGGTGTCATAAAAAAATATTTTTGTCAATCGGCGGTGATGATTTGGCAGCAATTGTGCGCAAAAGTTTTTAGGGTTGGCAAAACGGGGTAAAAATGTTATTTTCAGCTAAAAGCGAGAGAAGAAATGAAAGCAACAATTATTGCCATCGGCAAATGCAAAAAAAATTCACCGGAAAAACTGTTGATAGAAGAATATATCAAACGTTCCGGTTGGGAAGTGACGGTTAAAGAACACGACAATGCCTCACAAGACGAAGAAGCCAAGTTTTTGCTGGCGTCCGTTCCGTTTGGTGCCAAAGTGGTGGTTTTGGATGAGCGGGGCGAAAATATGAAATCGCTGGAGCTGGCGGCGAAGATTGAGAACTGGATGTTAAACGGCTGTTCTGAAATTTGTTTTTTGATCGGCGGCGCCGACGGGCATCTGCCTTCAACTCGCGACAGGGCGGATCTGCTGCTTTCTTTCGGCCGGCTGACGCTGCCGCATATGCTGATGCGGGCGGTTTTGGCCGAGCAGATTTATCGCGTGCAGACCATTATCAACCATCATCCCTATCATCGGGAATGATGTGCGCAGCCAATTTAGTTATAAACCGTCAGGTTGAAGACATTTTCCAAAAAGAACAGTGAAACAAAACAAACCAGAGCGGCAATGACCGGTGTGGCAACCCAACCGACAAAGATCCGGCCGATCAGGTTCCAATTGATACCGTGGCCGCCTTTGTACAGTCCGATACCGATCACCGCGCCGATCACGGCTTGTGAGCTGGATACCGGAACCAGCGGAATGGCCGGTAATCCGTTATTTTGCAAAAAAGCGTGCAGGCTGCCGGAGGCAAACAAAAACAGCACCAAAGACTGAGCGACAACCACCACCCAAGCGGCCAAAGGGCTCATCAGGCAAATATTGCGGCCGACTGTCTGCATAACATTATGCGAATAAGTGATAATGCCGACCGCAATGGCGATGGCGCCGAGCAGGAATAACACTTGTTCGGCACTGAGCGAAAATCCGCCCGGAAAAGTGAGTGGTTGGAGCGGGTTAGAGGGGATAAACACACCCATAACATTAGCAATGTTGTTGGCGCCGAGCGCATAGGCGCCGAACGCGCCGGCCAAAATTAAGCCGATACGAGTGTAAAAGTCTTGTTTGAGCAGCGATATTTTGGCCCGGTGAATGGCATGGCAGGACAGGCGGTAAATAAGAACGGCAAGGATCCCCGACAGAATCGGGCAAAAAATCCAGGTTCCGACAATGGTGGAGAACAGGCCAAAATCAGTCGGTTTGCCGCTGTAGAGGTTCCACCCGACGATGGCACCGACCACGGCCTGCGAAGTGGAAACGGAGATTTTGGCCATTGTCATCCAATAGATTGTCAAGGCAGCGGCCAGACCGACCATAAAAGCGCCGGCGGATGCATTGATGCTGCCGAGTTCGTTGAGCGTTTCCGCCGCGCCGTCCCCGGCGGCCACGGCGCCGATAATCACAAATACGGATGAAATGAGAGCGGCGGTTCTAAATTTGATCATTTTGGTGCCGACTGCCGTGCCGAAAATATTGGAGGCATCGTTGGCGCCCAAAGACCAGCCCAGAAACAGGCCGCTGCTTAAAAAAATCCAGAAGCTCAGCATCAAATATCCCTTTTTAAGGTGAAGATCGACAACTTGTCGGCGCAGTCTTCGGCGATGTCGGCAATATTTGCCACCTCAGTAATCAACAGATCGAGCTGCAGTTTGTGCGCCAGTTCCATATCGGAAGCAAAGATTGCTTTTTTGAGGTCATTATAAGTCGAATCGGATTCCTTTTCCAAAATATAAACCTTGTGCGAATAGTCGCGAACAGTGCTGAGGTCTTTGAAAAACGCGCGGGACGCGATCGCCATGTTTTCGGCGCAGTCCGCCACCTGATAGCACAGTTCGATCAGCTTGCGGTGAAAGGAAGTTGGAATTTGCGGCTGTTCAATATAAAATTTGTAAATAACGTCGTCAAACTGGTTGTTGATCTTGTCCAAACTTTCGATCAGCTGTAAAATATCAGCTTGCAAATTTGGCAGCAGATTTTGCGAATAGAGGTCGTTTTCGATATCGCGCCGCAGCTGGTCGGCTTCGTGTTCGATTGCTTTTATTTGTTTGTTGATGTTTTTGTATTCGTTCCCGCTGTTTTCATTCAGAAAAGTTTTGATGGAGCGGTGGAAAACGGCGGCGGCTTCAATCATTTTGTCATGGAAACAGTCTATTTTATTTTCCAAAACCCGGGTGCGGGAAATGACGGGAAATTTTATATGCAGCATCAGGCTGATCCTTTTGGTTGGTTGTTTTTACTGCAGTATAAACGGCAAAGGTTAAAAAAGGCTGGATTTTTTTATAATAAAAAATTTTTTG
>CABUAP010000110.1 GCA_902489675.1 uncultured Azospirillum sp.
ATACTGTCCTTGGCAATCTTATGGAAACATTTGAGCAAAATAACAACAATAGCCCAAAAACACCGAGAGATGAATTGAAAAAATGCGCCATAGGCATAATAAATGAAGGATTTGCAGCCTGCGCCTCGGCCCTATACAATGAAAAAACAACCGGAAAACCGGTTAAAAACGATAACGAATGGTATCACGGCTGGAAAGAAGCAAACGACTTTACCAAACAAATGTATCCTTTATTTAAAGAATATGTAAATCAAGGCAAAGCTTTTGACAATTGCTTCTTTAATCGATTAAACATTACAATGGTTAAAGCAAAAATCAGGAAACAACAGCAAAACCATTCTGCCGTATTGCAAACTACACCGTTATTATCCAAGGTTCCTTATGGCAAGTCACAGATTTCTACAGTAAACTTAAATTCTTTACGCTATTTGCCGCCTGGTAACGATAGTGAAAGATAATATAAAACGACATTCTGTTATCTGCGGATATTTTGGCTGCAATCCATAACCGACTCCAAATCCGATCTCCGGCAAAAATAAAATCATTGACAGCGGCGCATAAATTTTTTATGCCTTCTTGTCTTAATTTTATTATTATCTCAATTGTTATGAACAGATTTATATTTAGTAAAGCTTCTTCCGGCAAAATGTATTGTCTCGGCGCCTTTTTTTCGGCACTGGCTTATTCAACGCCTTTTCTGCCTTTGGATAAAAATGCCGAACTGCTCACCGTTTTATTCAGTTCCGTGTTTTTGGCCTCCGTTTTTACTTTATGGGGCTATTTGCTTGAAAACGACGAACGAAAAACAGGCGGATAACCGCAGTACAACACCGGAAATAAAAAAACAAACCCCGTTCATCGACGGGGTTTACAACATTTTCTGCAACAACAAAAATTAAGCTTCGGCCGGAAGCTTTTCGAGCATTCGTGACACCACCAAGCAATTGTGGTAGTGTTTGGCACCGCGGATCATGGTAAAATAACGACAGCGTTCGCGGTCGGCAAATTCCAAAGAACGTTTAACCAGAGCAGAAACCTCGGCCAAAGCTTCTTTAGAAAGTCCTTTCAGAAGAGAACGCAGACACTTTTCGTCAGGTTCTTCAGTAGCAACAACCATCATGTGTTTCAACTGTTTTTTTAATTTTTCCAATTCCATAGTCTTAATAAAAATAATCATTTTCACGCTATTAACTGCCATAACCGCCGACTGTTGTCAAGTGTTTCCTCACCCTGATAAAGCGTTCTTTACAGTCCGGCAAAAATGTTTTAACCTATAATCAAGAGACGCAGGCGCAACATCATGACAGAAGATATTTTCAATCGTTTACAACATTCTGAATTTCGACGACGTTTTCACTTAAAACAAACGGATATTGACTATATTCGGCAAAAAGGAATTGATACTGTACATCGTCACGCTCATGATTTTATTAACCGGAGACTGGCGCCGGCCGAAATTCCAAATGACGGAAAACAAACGCCGATGCGAGGGCATCCGGTTTTTATCGCACAACATGCCACCGCAACCTGCTGTCGACAATGTCTTTACAAATGGCACGGGATTGCCCCCGGTACCCAACTGACGCCGGAAGAACAAAAATATATCATTGGCTTGATTATGGAATGGATACGCCGACAAACAACGTAACCGCATCTACTCGCAAACGTGTTCCAGAGCTTTTTCCCAAATAATGCGGACATGGTCATCGTTCAGGGAATAGTAGACGTTTTTGCCTTTTTTGTCCGCGCGCACCAATTTGGCCGTGCGCAAAATCTTCAATTGGTGAGAAACGGCAGATTTGGTCATGTTAAGCAGAGCTGCCAGATCATTTACACATAAGGATTCCTCTTCCAGCGCCCATAAAATATTGATCCGGGTCGGATCTCCCATCACCTTAAAAAAATCGGAAAGACCGTACAATAAATTTTCTTCCGGCATTTTGGCGCGGATCTGCTCGACTATTTCCGGATTTTGAGCGGCGCAGTCCGCCGGGTTGTATTCCATGTGACACTCCTAAAACCGATTTAAGCTTATTTTGTCAGCATAAACAATTCATTTTTCCGACACAAGCTTTTTATTATTTTTTTGTTGACAATTGAACAATTGTTCAACTATTATATATGTAAACAATAATTGAACAATCGTTTAAATATAAAAACTGCAAAGGAATTTTTGATATGTGCGAAAAACACCATCATGATCACCATCAAATAAGCTGCTCCGGCTGTCATCATCACGAGCACGGCAGCAGCTTTGTCTTGCCGCGAATCGGAACGGCCGTTATTTTATTTGCCGTTGCCATTTTGGGATATTTTCCGGTTATGGTTAATACCGGTTTATTTTTAACGGCATGGCTGTTGGCCGGCGGCGATATCATTTATACGGCGTTAAGGAATCTTTTGCGCGGTGAATGGCTGGATGAAAATACTTTGATGTCGATTGCCACGGCCGGCGCTGTTGCAATCGGCGAATATCCGGAAGCGGCCATGGTCATGATCCTTTATCAAAGCGGCGAATATCTGCAACATCGGGCAGTTGAAAAATCCAAACGCTCAATTGCCGATTTGATGGATATTCGTCCCGACTATGCTTATCGCGAAGAAAACGGTTCTGTTGTCAAAATGCACCCCGAAGATATTGCCGTCAATGATATTATTATTGTCAAAAGCGGCGAAAAGATCCCGCTTGACGGGCTGGTTATCGATGGAGAAGCTGCGGTTGACACTTCCGCGTTGACCGGGGAATCGCGCCAGAGAAACCTTCGCTCCGGCAGCGAAGCGCTGAGCGGTTTTATCAATACCAACGGTTTCTTAAAAATAAAAGTGACCAAAAAATATGCCGAATCAACTGCTGCAAAAATTCTTGAACTGGTAGAACACGCCGATGCCCGCAAAGCCCGCACCGAAAAATTTATCACGCGTTTTGCCCGTTACTACACTCCGGCCGTGGTCGGTGCCGCCGTGCTGCTGGCTTTGGTGCCGCCGATGCTTGTTTCCGGAGAGATATTTACCGTTTGGCTGCAACGGGCATTGACGTTTTTGGTTATCTCCTGTCCTTGTGCTCTGGTTATTTCGGTTCCGTTGACCTTTTTTGCCGGCATCGGCGGTGCCTCGCGCAACGGTATTTTGATTAAGGGCAGCAATTATCTGGAAACACTTGCCAAATGCAAAACCGTTGTTTTTGACAAAACCGGAACACTGACCCGCGGCGTATTCACTGTCAACCAAATTCTGCCGGCGCCGGGCATTGATCACGAACAGCTGCTGCAAACCGCAGCCGCGGCCGAGAGTATTTCCAATCATCCGATTGCCCTTTCCATCCGCGACGCCGCCCAATATCAACAAACCGGCACTTTTTCCGGCAAAGGAGAAGAACTGGCGGGCTTAGGTGTCAAAATAAGGCAGGACGGACGGGAAATTCTGGCCGGCAATATGAAAATGATGGAAAAATTTAAAATCAAAAATGTGATTGAAGCCGGCGGCGGAACGGTTGTTTATGTGGCTGAAAACGGAATTTTTCTCGGGGCTTTGGTTATTTCCGATCTGGTTAAGGATAATGCCGCCGTTGCTGTCCATACATTGCAGAAAGCAGATATCGGCGCCGTTATGCTGACCGGTGACAGTAAAAACGCTGCCGGTCCGATTGCCGACCAACTGGGTATTAAGCAATATTATGCCGGACTGCTGCCGGAGCAGAAAGTTGAAAAGCTGGAAGAGTTGATGAATAGGAGCGCTGGCGGCAGTGTTGTTTTTGCCGGCGACGGTATCAACGACGCCCCGGTTTTGACCCGCGCAGATGTTGGGATTGCGATGGGAGCTCTCGGTTCCGATGCCGCGATCGAAGCGGCCGATGCGGTTATTATGGACGATGACCCGCAAAAAACAGCTCTGGCCATCCAAATCTCGCGCAAGACAATGAAAATCGTACATCAAAACATTGCTTTTGCTCTTGGAGTCAAAACAGTATTTCTGCTTTTGGGCGCAATGGGGCTGATCACGATGTGGGGAGCAGTTTTTGCCGATGTCGGCGTTTCGATGCTGGCGGTCTTAAATGCCCTGCGTGCTCTAAAAGCCTGATTTGTCCAATATAACAATAACCTCTAGTTAAAAAAAATCCGCTCTCATATCAAGAACGGATTTTTTAATTGAACGATAAGCTCTATGCAAGTTGGCCGGTTTCTTTCAAACGGCGGGCGATATCTTCGCAGTTTTGCTGCAAGCGGTTGCCTTTATCCCATGAATAACTGTCAATGCGGACACCAAACTCTTTTTCGGCTTTGGTAATGATGGTTAAGACATCAAGAGAATCGGCGCCTAAATCTTCCAACCGATCGGAAAGTTGCGGTTGGCAATCACTGAGCATCAAGCTCTCTATCACAACTTTGCCGTAGCGGGCAAATACATTTTCAACTTCCTGCTGAGTAACTTCTGTTTTTTCTTTCATAATGACAAAATTAAAAAATGATAATAATTAAAAAAACTGATTTTGTTTGGCAAAACCAGTTTTACATTTAAGATCGGACAGCGGCTTAGAAGCGACCGTCTTCTTTTAAGGTGCGGACAAGTCCGCAACAGGTGTCATACAAAGTGGAATTGTTCTCCCAGCCGTCATGTTCGTTCACATGGATGTCAAGCAACCGATCCAACGCCATCATGACATAAGCCATATCCAGCGAATCGGCACAAAGATCATCACGCCAGCGTGCACCAAGCACCACGTCTTTTTCTTCACACCCCACTTCTTTGACAATCGTGCTTTTAATCTTGTCAAGCACAACCTGAGCCTCTTCATTGCTGACAGCGGCTCTTTCGAGATTTTGATCTTTCATAAAATTATATAAATAAA
>CABUAP010000111.1 GCA_902489675.1 uncultured Azospirillum sp.
AATTTGTTTTTGCAGAACAAAATTAGTTTTGTCAATGTGATTATGCCGATCGGGATTTCTTTTTATACTTTTCAGGCGATGTCCTATTTGATCGATGTTTATCGCCAAGAAGTTAAAGTCCAAAGGGATTTGTATAAGCTTTCGCTTTATATTGTTTTGTTTCCTCAGCTTGTTGCCGGTCCTATTGTCAAATATCATGATGTTGCCGATCAAATTGAAAGTCGGCAGATAAATTTTGATAAGGTTTTGGAGGGGATCAAGCGTTTTATTGTCGGTTTGTCAAAAAAAATGCTTATTGCCAATACGATGGGAGCGGTTGCCGACAAAATATTCAGCCAGCCGGTGGAGAATTTTGATGCCTTAACGGCATGGATCGGCGCCATTGCTTATTCGCTGCAATTGTTTTTTGATTTCAGCGGATATTCGGATATGGCTATCGGTTTAGGGTTGATTTTTGGTTTTCGCTTTTTGGAAAACTTTAATTATCCGTATATCTCGAAATCTATTACCGAGTTTTGGCGGCGCTGGCATATTTCGCTGTCGACTTGGTTTAAAGAATATTTGTATATTCCTTTGGGGGGCAATAAGGTTTCTAGATTAAGAAACTATTTTAACTTGTTTGTTGTTTTTTTGGTAACCGGTTTTTGGCACGGTGCAAGCTGGAATTTCATTTTCTGGGGATTGTGGCACGGTATGTTTATTATCTTTGAAAAAATAAGCGGCTGGCATAAGGATGTCGGCGGAAAAGCTTTGATTGGGCTAAAGCATATTTATGCCTTGTTTGTTATTGTTATCGGCTGGGTGATGTTTCGCGCCGAAAATATGGAATATGCCTGTCAATATTTGAAAAATATGTTTGGTTTGGTTGAAAAACACCGGCTTACGTTTGATTATGGCTATTATGTCGGAAATGTTGAAATTTTGATTTTCCTGATTGCTGTGTTGTGTTCAATGCCGATATTTAAAAATATGTTTCAGAAAGGTCAAAATAAAATACTTTATGCCTTAAGCTGTGTCTGGCTGATGTTTTTATTTATATTGTCGTCATCGGTTGTTGCCGCTTCGACCTACAATCCGTTTATTTATTTTCGTTTTTAGGCGGAAATTTATAAATTGGTTTTGCCGTACATTTGATATTGGCAGTGGATGTTTTGCAAAGTGTTGAGAAACTCGTTGTCTTCCAAAAGCGATGCATTGTCTTCGGGGAAAGGGTGTTCAACCAGTTTTTTGACCGGGAGTTTAATGATTTTCTTGGATAGGAAACGTCGGCAGAAGGCATAGGCCGCTGCTTGCAACGCGCGTTCGCCGTTTGTGTTATAGCCGATTTCCGAGAGCATTTGCCGAGCATCGGTTGTGGTTGAAAATCGGCTGCCGTACCAAATGCCGATGTTGTCGGCAGCCAGTTCCCGCCAGGGAAAATCTTTGCCGGGATCGGGTTTGCGTTCGGGGGCAATATCGGAGTGGCCGACGATCATGGTCGGTGCGATCCGCCGGCGGTTAATGATATCTTTGCACAGCTCGCTCAATGAACTGATTTGTTTGCGGTTGAAGCGGCTTTGTCCGAGAGAACGGTGACAGACCTCAATCCCGATTGAGGCCGAATTGACATCGGTAATGCCGCGCCAAAAACTGACGCCGGCGTGCCAGGCGCGCTGATCTTCGTTGACGCACTGATAAACAGTACCGTCATAATCGACAACATAATGAGCGGAAAGCTGCAATTTTTCCAGCTGTTTGATACCTTCCGCGGCGTTGTGCGCCATCGAATGAATAACCAGCATATTGACGGGGAGTTTGCGTTGGTTGAAAAAAGGAAGCGGGCGGTAAGTAATCATGGCAGTTACAGTTTGATGGTTGAAAGTTCGATCGGAAAATCACCGGGGGTTGAAATCAGCCCTTGATGGCAATTTCGGCGGTAGCTGAAATAGAGTTCGGGATTAGTGTAGGTATCAATACCGGAAAACGAGGTGTTTTTTATGCCGATTAAGTTTAAGCGGTACCAGACATAAGCTTCGAGATCGCATAGCCAGCGATCCGTACCGCAGGGGATAAAAAACTGTCCGTTGGCTTTGTCTTGCCGCAGGAACTGGTCGCGCATATCGCTTTGCACTTCAAAAGATTCCTTTTGCAAGCAGGGGCCTGCCGCGGCGGCGATATCCTCGATTTTGGCTCCTTTTTCCAACATAATGCCGACAGTGTTTTCAACGACGCCGGCAAGCGCGCCTCGCCAACCGGCATGGGCGGCGCCGATTACGCCGTGTTTTTCGTCGGCCAGCAATACCGGCATACAGTCGGCGGTGGTGATGCCGAGAATAATATCCGGTCGGTCGGTGACCACGCCGTCGGCTTCGATTTGATAACGCGAGGGGCAATCAATATAAACGGCAGTGTTGGTATGTCCTTGTTTGGGGCGCATAACGGCACTGCCGGGCAGACCGTAAAATTTGCCGATAAGCTCAAGATTTTTTTCGATATTTTCCGGCTTGTCGCTGCTGCGCCAGTTAAAATTGAAGCTGGCAAAAATGCCTTCGGAAACACCGCCGTTTTTACCGAAAAAAGCGTGTTTTTCCTGCGGCAGGTTGGGCGCCAGATAAAAATTAACCATATCCTCAAACATTGTGTTTACTCCACGATTTCGGCAATGACCGGTTTGAGCTGCGGTTTTTGGTTGGCGGTCGTAATGTTTCGCTGCAATTCGTCGGCAGCGAAATTGTAATCTTCTTCACTGGCGGCATGAACAAAAGCCAGCGGCGTTTGCGTGTCAACATAATCGCCGATTTGGCAAAAGCCGGTATAACCGGTGGCATAGTCCAGTTTTTGATCGGGGGCGGTTCTTCCGCCTTTTAAGCCGATGATGCTGAGGCCGATGTTGCGGGTGTTCATGCTTTCGACATAGCCGGAGCAAAGCGGGAAGACCGGTTTGACGATCGGTGCTTGGGGCAGATATTTTTGCGGCTGTTCAACAAAGTCTGCCGGGCCGCCGAGTTTTTTGACCATGCGGGCAAAAACTTCCAGCGAGCGTCCCGAATCGAGATCAGTCTGCAGGCGTTTTTCGGCTTGATTTTTATCGGCAAAGCAGCCGGCAATTACCAGCAGTTCTGCTGCCAGATTGAGGGTTATTGCGTGCAGGCGCGGGTCAACATTGATGCCTTTTAAGTAGTCAACCGCTTCTTTTACTTCTACCGCGTTGCCGGCAGTGGTGCCCAGAACCTGATTCATATCGGTGAGAAGGGCTTTGGTTTTGGTGCCGGTGAGATTGGCGACCCGGACAATTGAACGAGCCAGAGCGCGGCCGTCGTCAATATTGCTCATAAAGGCGCCGTTGCCGAATTTCAAATCCATAATCAGACAATCAAGTCCGGCTGCCAGTTTTTTGGAGAGAATCGAGGCGGTAATCAGCGGGATCGACTCAACCGTGGCGGAAACATCACGAATGGCATAGATTTTTTTGTCGGCCGGTGCCAAATGTCCGGTTTGGCCGATAACGGCGCAGCCGACTTCTTTAACAGCGGCGCGGAAGAGCTCGTTGTCGGGCTGGGTCTGATAGCCGGGGATCGAATCGAATTTATCGAGGGTGCCGCCGGTATGTCCCAAGCCGCGGCCGGAAATCATCGGTACATAGGCACCGGCGGCGGCCAGCATCGGCGCCAGCATCAGGCTGACTTTGTCGCCGACGCCGCCCGAGGAATGTTTGTCGATCACCGGCGCATCAAGTTCCGGCCATTGCAGCACATCGCCGGAATCGCGCATGGCCAAAGTGAGGGCGCTGATCTCGTCTGAACTTAAGCCGTTTAAGAAAGCGGCCATGGTAAAGGAACCGATTTGACAATCGGCGATGGTTCCGTCGGTAACGCCGCGGACGAAAAATTTTATTTCTTCGGCAGTCAGTGTTTGTTGGTCGCGTTTTTTGCGGATAATTTCTTGTGGTAACATATGTTAATCTCCGTTTTCGATAACTCTGATCAAATCATCCAGCAGCGAACTGGCGCCGATGCGAAAATGCGCCGGATCCGGCCAATCGGTACCTAGGATAACTTCGGATAATATCAGATATTTACGGGCTTTTTCAAAATCCCTGATACCGCCGCTGGCCTTAAAACCGACATCGCGTCCGCTGTCGCGGATAGTTTCCAAAATGATGTTGGCTGCGCCGATGGTAGCGGAAACCGGGGTTTTGCCGGTTGAAGTTTTGATGAAATCGATATCATATTCCAAACAGAGCTTTACCGCAGCAGCAATGGTTGATACGTGGTTCAGTTCGCCGGTTTCCAAAATGATTTTGCTGGTGTGCTTGCTGCATTCTCTCTGAACAATGTCGAGAAAACGCCGACAGGAATCGATATTGCCGGTCAGAAAATCGCGATAGGGGAAAACAGCGTCAATTTCATCGGCGCCGCCGCTTAAGCCTTTCTTGATTTCGTCTTTCATCAGCTTAAAATCATTTCCGCCGGCGGGAAAGTTGACAACGGTGGCCACTTTAACCGGTGTTTTTTTGAGGAGTTTGCGTGCCAGCGCCACCCATTCCGGATAAACGCAAACAGCAGCCGTCGTCCCAAAAGGCGTGATTGCTTTTGCGCATAAAGCGCTAATTTTTTCTTCCGTATCATCGTGATTGAGCGAGGTTAGATCGAGGCTGCCGATCAAGTGGAAAGCAGTTTGAGGATCACTCATGACAAAACTCCTTAATATAAGCGGTAATCAGGGCAGAAAGCGTGCTGCCGGCACGGGCGGCGCCGGCAATAGTTTCTTCGTGCGAAAGCGGGGTGCTTTGCAAACCGGTACCGAAATTGGTGATGGCGGAAACAGCCAGCAC